>JALVEE010000329.1 GCA_027008645.1 Saprospiraceae bacterium | reverse complement strand
AATTGCATTTTTAGCTGTGAACAGTATCGGTGCTATTTGGTCAAGCACTTCTCCTGATTTTGGCGTTGATAGCGTGGTAGATAGATTCGCACAGATAGAGCCAAAGGTATTTATTGGTGTCAATGGCTATACTTACAATGGTAAACCTTACAATAAAATTGAAGTTGTAAAGGAGATTTATGATCAACTGCCTACGGTTAAACAACTGATTTTGCTTAAATATTTAGACGATGATTTAGATTCTAAAACACTTGGCGATTTTGTTGATTTCAATGATTGTTTGAAAGGGGAAGCAGAATTAACTTTTGAATTGGTCGAGTTCAATGATCCTATCTGGGTGTTGTATTCATCGGGGACGACCGGATTGCCCAAAGCTATAACTCATTCTGTGGGAGGTGTATTGCTGGAACATATAAAATATCTGGCATTTCATAATGATGTTCATAGTGGAGAGAGGTTTTTTTGGTACTCTACAACAGGGTGGATGATGTGGAATTTTGTACAAGCATCATTTTTGATGGGAGCAACTGTCGTTTTGTATGAGGGAAGCCCTGCTTATCCCGACATAAATAAGTTGTGGGATTTTGCGGAGAAAGCGAAAATAAATCATTTTGGAACTAGTGCTCCATTTATTGTCGCCTGTATGAAATATGGTATTAAACCCAAAGAAAATTATAATTTGAGCGGACTTCGTTCGATTAGTTCTACCGGTGCACCACTACCTCCTGAAGGTTTTGATTGGATATATGAGAATGTGAAAACGGATGTGTGGCTTGCTTCTATGTCGGGTGGTACAGATGTGTGTACTGCTTTTGTCGGTGGAAATCCGCTTTGGCCTGTACATGAAGGAGAGATTCAGTGTAGAGCATTGGGTGCGGCTGTTTATGCATTTGATATTGATGGTTTACCGGTCTATGATGAGGTAGGGGAGATGGTAATTACAAAACCGATGCCGTCAATGCCGATATATTTTTGGAATGATCCAAATGGCAATAGGTATGAAGATAGTTATTTTTCTCACTACAAAGGTATTTGGCGTCATGGGGATTGGATAAAAATCAATAGTAAGACAAAAGGATTGGTGATATTGGGGAGATCTGATGCGACATTGAATAGGCATGGTGTTAGAATTGGTACGGCGGAGATATACAGAGCTATCGATTTGATTCCTGAGATAAAGGACAGCCTTATTGTTAATTTGGAATTGGATGGCGGAAAGCATTTTATGCCTTTGTTTGTATTGATGAACGATGGTTTTGTTTTGGATGATGCTATTAAGGCTAAGATAAAATCTACTTTGAAAAAAGAATATTCTCCAAGACATGTTCCGGATGAAATAATTGAAGTAAAGGATTTGCCTTATACTATCAGTGGAAAAAAAATGGAGGCTCCTGTAAAAAAGATACTTCTGGGATTTGATTTGAAGAAAGCTATTAATATCGATTCGATGAGAAATCCGGAGAGTATTGATTTTTTTGTGGAATATGCAAAAGAGATTGGATAAATTAATTTAAGTTTATAAAAAATAAAAAAATAAGAAAAATGAGAAAGAAAATTGCTGCCGGAAATTGGAAAATGAATAAGACTTTTGAAGAAGCTGTAGAACTGACAAAAGGGATTGTTAATGCCGATATTCCACAAGATGTCACCGTTATTTTGGGAGTACCCGCTATTTATTTGAATAAGATAAATGGAATGGCGAAATCCAATGACAGGGTTTTTGTTAGTGCTCAAAATGCTCATCAAGAGTTGAGAGGAGCTTATACTGGGGAAATTTCAGTTGAGATGTTGAAATCTATAGATATTCCTTATGTTATTTTAGGGCATTCGGAAAGAAGAGAATACAATTGTGAAACTCCAGAATTATTGAAGAAAAAAGTTAGAATAGCATTGGATAACAATTTGGAAGTTATTTTTTGCTGTGGTGAATCTCTTGAAATCAGAAAAGCCAACAAGCATGAAGAATATGTGAGAAATCAAATAAAAGATAGTTTGGCTGAATTGAGTCATGAAGATATGAGTCATGTGACAATTGCCTATGAACCTATTTGGGCAATTGGAACCGGTGAAACAGCAAGCCCTCAACAAGCACAGGATATGCATAAATCCATAAGAGATTATCTGAATGAATTATTTGGTAGTAAAGTCGCCGGAAATACAGCGATTTTATATGGTGGAAGTGTGAAGCCTGCCAATGCAAAAGAAATATTCGGGCAAGAAGATGTAGATGGTGGATTAGTAGGTGGAGCCTCTATGGTTGCTGATTCATTTGTCGAGATAATCAATTCATTTTCTTAGTTAGAAGATAATCAATTAGGGCTATTCTGAATATTTCTGCGAAAAATACACATCTTAGTTTGTAAAATTCTTTTAAATTAAGGAAAAGTGTTACATTTGCGCAGTTTTTTAAGAACCTATTAATTAAAAATATATTTATAATGCAAGTAAAAGGAATTGTTAAGCTGTTTTTGGTATTATTGGTATTTGTGGTTTTATTGCAATATCTCTACATTTATCCAACGTGGAAAGTTGAGAAAGCAGCAGACAAATATGCACAAAAAGCAGTGTCAAAAGCAAAAGAAGGTGAAGATACTTATGAGATAGAGAAAAAAGCAAGAAGTCAATATCTTGACTCAATGTCAAGTGAGGTTATTTTCAAAATTCCACTTTTAGCTAATTACACTTATGATGATCTAAAAAAATCTCAATTGGCTTTAGGGCTGGATCTTAAAGGAGGAATGAGTGCAATTATGCAAGTGAATCTTAAAGATTTCTTCTTGACGCTATCAGGTAATAATAAGGATGCTACATTCAGAAAAGCACTTGATAATGCTGAAGAAGAAATGAAGAAATCCCAAGATGATTTCACTACACTATTCTATAAGGAATGGCAAAAATTGGCAAATGGTAAAAAACTATCTAAGATATTTGCTCATAATCAAAGCCTAAAAGATGAAATTAATTTCAATTCAACCGATGAGGAAGTTTTAAAACTCTTGAGGAGAAAAGGGAATGAGACGGTTAAGCAAACTTATAGTATGCTTAAACAACGAATTGACAAATTGGGCGTGGTTCAACCAAATATCTCTTTGGATGAGAATAGAAATCTTATTCTTGTGGAACTTCCGGGTATAGATAATCCTGAAAGAGCAAGGAAGTTTTTGCAAGCAAGTGCCAAACTTGAGTTTTGGAATGTGTACAGAATGAGTGACCCGGGATTATTTGATGCTTTTGTAGCTGCCGATAAGAAGTTGAAGAAAATGATGGGACAAGAAGATCTCGAAAAGAAAATCGAATACGATACAGTATGGACTCCCGCATTGGATAGTCTCGGTAATGAAACAGGCGATTCTACCATGCAGTTGGTAAAGAAAAATGATATGGCATATGACGGAGGTCCATTATTGAGTAAATTGTCATTGAGTGTGAATTCGCCTCAAGGTGCAGATATTGCAGTAGTAGGGTATGCTGATGGAAATAAGAAAAAGGCAATAATGGAAATGCTCAATAAGCCTGAAATCAAGTCTTTGTTTAAAAAAGATTTATTTTTCAGATGGTCAATGAACCCCATTAAAGATAGAGAGACAGGGGAAGATACAAAAACATATGAATTATATGCATTGAAGATGGAGCCGGGGTCTGATAAAGCTCCACTTGAAGGAGATAGAGTGATTAGTGCGAAACCTAATTTGGATCAAAACTCAGGTAAAGTTGAAGTATCATTGACTATGGATCAAAGAGGGGCGAAGAAATGGGCTGAAATGACAACAAAAGCAGCAAATGATAAGAAAAGACAGATAGCAATTGTTTTGGATGATGAGGTTGTCTCTGCTCCTAATGTTCAGGTTCCTATTTTGGGAGGTAGATCTTCTATTACAGGGGACTATACTATGCAAGAGGCATCTGATTTTTCAAGGATATTGGAGATAGGTAAATTGCCTGCAAGACCTCAGATAATACAAGAATCAACTGTAGGACCTACATTGGGGGCTGATAATATAAGAAAAAGTACTATTGCTCTTGTCATTGGATTCTCGCTTGTGTTGCTATTTATGATATTCTATTATGGAGGTGCCGGAGTTATTTCAGTATTGGCACTTTTGCTCAACGTATTCTTTATTTTTGGAGTATTAGCATCATTGGGTACTGTATTGACCATGCCCGGTATTGCCGGTATTATCTTGACGATAGGTATGGCGGTAGATGTCAACGTTATTATTTTTGAACGTGTGAGGGAGGAATTGCGCGTAGGTAAGCCATTGTGGACTTCTATTGAAAATGGATTCAAATATTCATATTCTGCTATTATTGACGCCAATGTCACAACGATTTTGGTAGGAATAATTTTAGCATATTTCGGATTAGGACCGATCAAAGGATTTGCAGTAGTATTGATTATCGGTGTATTGTTGTCATTGTTTACCGGGGTATTGGTAAGTAAATTGATGTTTGAATATTGGGTTAAAACAAAAGATAAGAGTATTTCTTTCTGGACTTCAATGACCAAGAATGCATTTACAAATATGAATATTGATTGGTTGGGTAAAAGAAAGATAGCTTATGTGATTTCAGGTACACTATTGGTGATTAGCTTGGTGTCTATCTTCACTAGAGGATTTGAGTTGGGAGTGGACTTCAAAGGTGGATATTCATTCAATATAGAATTTGATGGAGTAGATGAAGTAAAAGCGCAAGATATCAGAGACGCATTGACAGCCTCTTTTGGTAATACTCCTATCGTGAAAGCTGTGGATTCAAAGAATACATTTAATGTGGTTACCTCTTATATGATAAAAGATAATTCTGAAGGAGCTACAGATAAGGTGATTGATAAAATGTTTGAAGGATTGAGTAGCAAATATAAGGGAATGGACAAAGATAAATTTGTTAAAGAATTTACTACTGATGCAGTACATATTACCAGTTCGACCAAAGTTGGTCCGACTATTGCCGATGATATAACCAGGAGTTCATTATTGGCGGGTATATTTGCACTGATAGCCATTTTCTTGTATATCTTTATCCGGTTTGCAAAATGGGAGTACAGTTTGGGTGCGGTTGTGGCATTGTTCCATGATAGTTTTATTATATTGGGCGCTTTCTCTTTATTCCACGGTTGGGTTCCATGGTCAATGGAAATCGATCAAGCCTTTATTGCAGCGATTCTGACGGTCATCGGTTATTCGATTAACGATACGGTTGTGGTATTTGACAGGATTAGAGAGTTTTTAGGCTTGCATAGAGATGAACCTGTTGATAAGATTATGAATGATTCTATTAATACGACTTTCAGTAGAACGATTATTACATCATTGACTACATTCTTTGTGGTACTTGTATTGTTCTTGTTTGGAGGTTCAAGTATTAAAGGCTTTGCATTTGCATTGCTATTGGGTATCATTGTGGGTACATACTCATCAATTTTTGTTGCTTCTCCAATAGTTAGAGATTTGGCAAAAGACCTTAAACCCAAAGCGAAGAACAAAAGCAGTTTCAGTAGAACAAAAAGAAGATAATTATTGACTTTGTACAATATAAAAGCCTCAATCATCACATGATTGGGGCTTTTTTTTAGTTTGTAGCATAATCAAGATAAGGCTCAATTTTGTGAAGATTTATACTGTCAATTGATTTTATTTTTAGCAAATCACCTTTGTTTTTAAAATACCCGTGTTGCTTTCGATATTTAATGATCTGAGCAGCGAGCCTATAAGAAATATAGGGGAAGTTCTTGAGACTGTCTTTGTCTTCTATATTTATTTTTAGTCTTTTGATTTTGTTTTTGTTGATATAAATGTTACCCTTTATACTTTCAAATGTTTCAGTTGGAAGACCATATACTTCTTGCAGCTGATTAATGGATGCGAAACCTCCTAATTTTTCTCTGAATTTGATTATTCGTTTTGAGAGAATTTGCCCTATGCCTCTTAATGCTATAAGGTCTTTTGCTTTGCAAGTATTTATCTCTATTTTTATATTATTGTGAGTGTGTTTATAAGTGCTTTTAGTGAAGGATGTATCTTTATCGTAGGATATTTTTTCCTTTTTTTCAATAGTAGCTTTTGCGATTTCTTCCTTATTGTTTCGGATGACGATATATTTTTTGATATTGTTGAAAAGTGTTTTGTCAATTTTATATATTTTTAGCAAATCTGTTTTTGAATAAAAATGCCCTCCTTTTTCCCGGTATTTAGTCCAGTTATACGCGACTATAGATGAAAATCCCAGCATAATTATTGAATCTCTACTGATATTATTGGGATCAAAAAAGAATATGCTTGACAGCGTTTTTTTTCTGCCGCTTTTTTTGCTTATTATCTTGTTTTTTGCAAATGATTTTTTTGTTTTGCTACCTGCCTGTAGTGAAGAATCAGCCAATACTGTATTTAAGCTTATCGTTTCCAGACTTTGTCCATTATCTACAAGTATGTTTTTGTCTTTTGAACTAAAGGGTGAAGTCAAATTGCTGTAATTTTTTAATGCAACAATTGAAAATATGATTATTATCAGTAATATAATTCCTTTATCCTCTTTTTTGTTAAACATATCAAATAGATTTAATTTCATTAACAAATGCCCCCATGGTATTTATATCCCAATACTTAATACCTGCTTTATTAAGCTGAGAATACCACTTATTTCTCAATTTATATTGTATCCCTTTCATCAAGACAACAGTATTTATCTCGTATTTTTTAAGGAGTTTTTCAACATTAAAGTCTATTTTGTTTTTTAATATTAGAATATCGATTTTCTTTCTATTCGAAGGAAGTAAATCCGATTTGTTTTCCAATAATACAATCGTCTTGCCCCCTACTTCTACAATATTTGATTTTTTGTTTAAGAAATTGTTTTTGTAATCTCCGTAAATTTTTTCTATTTCTTTATTTTTATAAATTCTGAAGTTTTTTGCTGTATATTTTAGCTCCAAACCGGTCACTGCTCTGTTTTTTATTGAATAGCATTTGTCTCCATAGAATATATCGATTATTTCTTTATTATAGCTGGAATATATTGCTATCTGTGAACTTTCTTTTGTCCTAAGGTATTGATTTAAGAACAGTATTGATAACATAATTGCCGTATAAATACCGTATTTATATATTTTATATTTTAATAATATATAGATAAATGCAATAGTTATAAAGATGATGATTATGTCGATTTTGTCAAAAAATATATGCTTTGCAATATTGAATGAAATAGAATTAACCTTGTATATATAGGAGAGGCAATATGTTATTATTTGGTTTAGAATGTTTGCTAATAAGGCGGATATTGTTGTTGATATAAGTTCGGTTAAAACTATTCCAAAACCTAATAATATGGTGATAAATGCCATTGGAGTTGATATCAAAGCTGTAAGGATGAATAGGGAAGGCGCATTGTGGAAATAGTAGATGGACAGGGGAAATACTAAGATCTGCGCAGCGATAGAAAGGCTTATCAATTGCCAAAAATAATCTAATAATCTGTATTTCTTCAGAGATATTTTGCTGTATATGGGATTATAAAATGCCAAGATACTCAACATGGCTGCATATGAAAGAATAAAGCTGAGTTGAAACAACTGATATGGGTTTATTATTAGAATTATAAGAGCTGAACCGAAGAGAAGATTATATGTATTTACTTTTTTTCTGATGTTTATACCAATGATTAGCAAAGAAATCATAAATGCGGCTCGCATTGTGGCTGTTCCGGCTCCTGTGAGAAAAGTGTAAAACCAAATAAAGAATATGATAGTGCCTACTTTGATTAGATTCAAATAGTTGTTTTTGCTCTTAATTATCAGATTGAAAAGAAAATTCAATAGCAATGCTACTATCCCTACATGCATGCCTGACACAGTAAGTATATGTCTTATTCCTGTTGTGGAGAAAGTGTTGAGTAAGTCTTTGTTCAAATTTTGCTTGTCCCCAAGCATGATTGATATTGCTATATCGGCATTTTCTTTATTCTTGAGCTTTTCTCTGATTATTTTTTGAATGCTCAAGTTTAGTGACCTGAAAAAAGATTGAAGGGAGCCTTTCGAGGAAATAATCGTATAGTCAAATGCTTCGATATATGTGGAAAAATGAATATTTTGAAAGAAATAATATTTTCTCGGGTTAAATGTTTTGGGGTTTTGAGCATCACTAATTGGTCTAATATAGGATTTGAATTTGATTATATCTCCTACTGAAAGTCCTTTCTGTTTATCTGGATTACTGATGTTTATTAGCATTTTACCTTTTGACATGATAGTGTCATTATTGCCGGCAATGCGGTTTATCTCTGCTACGATTCTTGTTGATTTATCATTGTGAGTTATAATACTTTTTACGGCAGCGATGAAAGTATGCTTATGGAATTCCCCGGTTTTGATATAGTGAGTAAAATGTTGTGGATTATTTCTTTCGTCATTGGAAATATACGACAGAACACCTAACATTATAAGGATAAATATGAGTATGACGGAGTGAAAAAAACGATTGAGATTGAGGAGAAGAATAAATGCAAGCACCGGTATTAAAGCAGCTATTATGACCAAAGATATTTTTGTACTTAATACGAAATGGCTATAATTAGCCAACAAAATACCTATAGCATAAAAGATAAAAATCCTCAATATCGGTACTTGCTTCATCCTACACATTTTTTTGCAAAAATGCAGGATTTCAATTGTTCCGATAACAGAATGATATTTTTTCTAAAATCACTCTACGCAAATATATACATTTTTTGTATAAATAGGGTAAAAAAACATAAAAATTGTTAAAAAACGCCAAAAATCTTAAATAAAGTCTGTTATAATATAGATGATTTAAAAATTTGTTGTAAATTTAGCACATAAAGTAAAAGTATTTTATTTGATAAATGGCCTTATAGTAAAAATATAAGGTGTTTTTTTAAATTTTAATAAACTATAAGAATATGAGAGTTTTTGTTTTTATTCTATGGTTGATTTTAGGTTTGATTTACTGGTGGATTTGGGATAGTGGAGTTGATTCTTGTTGTAAAGGAGATTCAACAAAAACTACCGAAATGATACCGGTAAAGAAAAAAACCGAACCGACCAAAGTTATTACAAAATCGACTTTACCTTTAGCTTTTAGCTGGAGCGAGGAACTGACGATTAAAGGGGACGGATTTCAAGCTTATAAGGACTCGATTTTAAATGCACTCAAGAGTGGAGAGATTCTTGAGATTACCGGGTTGTATCGTGAAAACGAGAAAAATACTACTAAGTTTCCTAATCTGGGTATTGCACGAGCAAATGAAGTCAGAAAATTGTTTTCTGAAATTCCGGATGACAGAATCAGATTGTTTGCTAAGATGATCGGTGAAAAAGATGGGGAAAGGACTAATAATTTTATTAGTGCCAGATTCAAAAATGCGATAAATAACGCAAATATCAAGGAAATTGATGATATAGCCTTGATTTATTTCCCATTTAATTCTACTAATAAGTTGCATAGTGCTAAGGTAGAGAAGTATCTGGACGATGTAGCTGTTAGAGTTAAAAGTTCAGGGGAAAAGGTTTATTTGACCGGGCATACAGACAGTATAGGTTCAGATGAAAGTAATATTGTTTTGGGTAAAAGGAGAGCTATTGTCATAAGAGATTACCTTGTATCAAAAGGTGTATCCACAGGAAAGATTATTGTAAATAGTAAGGGCGAGAGTGCTCCGATTGCTACAAATGCCAGCTCAGACGGAAGAGCTAAAAACAGAAGAGTTGAATTAAAAATTAAATAATTAATATAAAATTTAAATAAAATGATGACATTAATAAGTATTTGCGAAATACCTTGGTGGTGTACTTTATTATCATGGTTATTACCATTCCTTTTGGGTTTATTGTTGGGTTGGTTATTATGGGCTAAATTTAGAAGCATGTATGAGGCATTGGTAAAAGAATTTGATGAATATAAATTGAAATGCAGAAAAACTAATGATGCATTGGATGATTGTAATTCCAGAAGCAACGAATATGCAAGTGAGATAGCTTTGTTGAAGGGAAGAATAAGAGAATGCGAAGCTGAAAATAAAGCTCTATTAGCTAAGGCTCCCAAAACAGGAGGTTCTGAGATATTAAGCGCCGCAGCCGGATTTGATAAAGTTGGAGCTTCCGGAATTGCTTATAGCAAATTTGCCGCCTTAAAAGAGGACAATCTTCAAGTCGTAGAGGGTATTGGCCCTAAAATGAATAGTTTTTTGAATAGTCACGGAATAAGAACTTGGGCTGAATTGGCTTCTACTAATGCTAAAGATATCAAAAAGCTATTGGACAAAGAAGGAAATAAATACAGGATTATAGATCCGGAAACTTGGCCTCAACAAGCAGCATTGGCTAGAGACGGAAAATGGGAAGAATTGATAGCATTGCAAAAGAAATTGGATACCGGCAGAAAAAATCAAACCACAGCCGAAACCGACTCAAAAGTTGAGAAGTTGTTGGTTAAGTTGGGAATACTGAAAAAATGGGATAAAGACGATTTGAAAGCAATTGAAGGGATAGGTCCTAAGATTGAATCTCTATTGCATAAAGAAGGAATTAAGACATGGAGAGATTTGTCCGTTGCACCTGTATCCAGAATTCAATCTATATTGGATAACGCCGGAAAAAGATATGCATTGGCAGATCCGGGAACATGGCCAAAACAAGCTGAACTTGCAGCAGACGGTAAATGGGAAGAGTTAGAAAAATATCAAGATTATCTTCAAGGAGGTAAAGAAAAGTAGAGTTTTTTCATTATAGACAAAAGCCCTCATTATTTGGGGGCTTTTGTTGTTTTTATCCTTTTAGGAATTTGGGTATTCTGCCGTTTTTTATAGACTCTGATCTAAGTCTTCTGCCAACAATTTTTTCTACGGTATTTCCTATTTCCAAAATGCGATCTATATCCAAATTGGTCTCAATACCCATTTCATCCATCATTACAACCATGTCTTCAGTAGAAACAAGACCGACATAGCTTGCGTCTTTGTAATAGTAGGCACCTGTTCCCGATACGGGGACTCCGCTAACAAAATTGGCAGGTTGTCCTCCGATACCACCCATTGTGCTTTCGAAGTTTGTCATTCCTGCTAATAGTGCAGCGAGAACGTTGGCATTTCCCCAGCCACGTGTTGTATGAAAATGCGCAATTTGTTTATGAGGCTTATCTACTGTGTCCAATAATCTGGAAAAATAATCATATACTCTGTCCGGAGAGGCAGAACCGTCATGATCTGCATGTTCCACATCATCAGCACCGATATCAAACCATCTGTTTGTGAACTCTATCGCCTTTTGGGGGTCTGTCGGGCCTGCAATCGGGCAGCCCCAAATCGTACTGACCGTTCCATTAACTTTTATTCCTACATCTTTAGCTTTTTTGATCCATTCCTCAGCCATTTTCCAGTATTCAGGCAGTGTCAATCCCGAGTTTTTTATTTGATGCGCCTCGCTTGTGGATACCATCAACAGAATTCTGTCCGGTCCATACCCCTCTTTCTTTGCTTCGATAGTGCGCATAATGGCTCGTTCTCTGATAGTGATTGCAGTAAGCATTACATCATCTATCAATTCTTTTACCCTTTTGCTTGATCTTATCAATTTGAATAAATCATCGGCGTCTTTAAATTGGGGCATTCCCTTAGGGTTTCCAAAATTGGTAACTTCAAGATGTTTGAACCCTGCCAATATTAATTCTTCCAACAGCCAAAGCTTTGCTTCAGTTGGAATAAATTTTTCTTCATGTTGAAATCCGTCTCTAACGGTAATATCTCCAATAGTAACTTTTTTTGGATAATTCATGTATTATTTTTCTTATTTGTGATGTGGACAAATGTAATGAATAAAATTCAATTGATAAAAAAAACAATTACAAATCTTAGGTTATTTAGAAATCATATCACTTTTACATTCAAAAAAACAACTGTAAAACCAAAAAGGTGCATTTCATTTTTTCGCGTTATTACAAGAAATTTTATTGATGTGGGCAACATTGCGTACCTACGGCACGCATTTTAGTTGGATAAAAGCCCTTTTTTACCCATGTTTTGTGCCTAACGGCACATTGATGTAGTATATAGAAGTAAAACGGTTTAATTTCATAAGTGAGGCGGTCTGTGCATATAGAAAATTTAACATTATATGCGAAAAAATGAAATGCACTCCTACTTAATTTTTTCATTGATTTTTTCCAATACGAAATTAAGTTGCTCTTGTTTTGTCATATTTTCAGTATCAATTAAGATAGCATCTTCTGCTACTTTGAGTGGGCTGTGCTTTCTTTCAGAGTCAATTTTATCTCTTTTTACCAAGTTTGCTTCTACTTCTTCTATCTTGAGATTTTTATCATTACTCTTAGCTTTAAGCTCTTCAAATCTTCTTTTTGCTCTGGTTTTTAGACTGGCAGAAACAAAAAATTTCACATCGGCATTTGGAAAAACAACTGTACCTATGTCCCTGCCGTCCATGACTATATTACCGCTTTTACCTATTTCTTGTTGCAATTTGACTAAAAATTCTCTTACGATCTGAATTGTGGATACCTCACTAACATTATTTGCAACTTCTAATTCCCTTATTTTATCTTCGATATCTACATCATCCAGAAAGATATGATTTTCACCTTTAACTAGTTTAAAATCTATCGAAGTTTTGTCCAATAGATTTTGGATAGATTGCATGTCTTGTAAGTCGATATTGTGTTTTAATATTTTATACGTGATAGCACGATACATTGCTCCCGTATCTAAATATTTGAAATGTAAGTTTTTGGCTACGTCTTTTGCGATAGTGGACTTTCCGGAAGAGGAAAAGCCGTCGATTGCAATTATCAATTTTCTAGGTGTTTTTAGCATGTCGCAAAATTAAAAAAAAGCCTTATACAATATAAATATATAAGACTTTTTTGATTTTATTTGTTAAGGCAGATATGATTAATATTCATCTTCATTGAATAGAAAATCATCCTTTCTTGGATAATCCGGCCATATATCTTCTATGTTTTCATAGATTTCGCCCTCATCTTCCATCTCCTGAAGGTTTTCTATTACTTCAATAGGTAAACCGGAGCGAATAGCAAAATCTATCAATTCGTCTCTTGTTGCAGGCCATGGTGCATCTTCTAAATGGTGAGCAAGCTCTAAAGTCCAATACATATTTTTCTATTTATTTGAATTAAAAATTATTTCTAATATTCATAATGCATTTTGAATAAAAATAGTTTATTCAAGTTGATTTTTTTTCAAAATAATTTTAAATAATCAACATAGCATCTCCATATGAAAAGAATTTATACTTCTCTTTAATGGCTACTTGATATGCATCCATTATCAAATCAGATCCTGCAAAAGCGCTAATCATTATAAAAAGGCTTGATTTTGGTAAATGGAAATTAGTAATCAAAGCATCTGCAATTTGAAAATCATAAGGTGGATAAATAAAAAGGTTGGTCCAACCCTCTGCAGGGCGCAATTTACCTGTTGCAGTTACAGAAGATTCAACAGCACGAGTCGAAGTGGTGCCAACAGTAAATACTTTATTTCCTCTGGCTTTTGTAGCATTTATGATTTCTGCGGATTCTTCGGATATACTAAAATACTCTGCATCCATTTTGTGTTTTGATAAATCTTCTACTTCAATAGATCTAAAAGTACCAATACCTATATGCAGTGTCAATTCGGCAAATTCGATTCCATTTAATTCCAATCTTTTCATAAGATTTCTTGAAAAATGCAAACCGGCAGTAGGTGCAGCAACCGCACCATCATTTTTTGCAAAAATAGTTTGGTATCTCTCTTTATCAAGCTGCTCTTCCTGTCTGCCAATATATTTCGGTAGTGGTGTATGTCCAAGGCGTTTTAGACTGGCATAGAATTCTTCATTTGTACCATCATACATGAATCTTATAGTTCGACCACGTGAAGTTGTGTTATCCAATACCTCCGCTACAAGCATTTCGGATTCGCCCTCTTTTTCAAAGTAAAGTTTGTTCCCAACCCTAATTTTTCTTGCAGGATCGACAAGCACATCCCATAACCTCAATCTTGAATTCAGTTCGCGTAGTAAAAATACTTCGATTTTTGCTCCTGTTTTTTCTTTATTTCCATATAGCCTTGCAGGGAATACCTTTGTGTTGTTAATTGCAAAAGTATCTCCGTCATTGACATATTCTATGATATCTTTAAAAAGTTTGTGCTCAATTTTTCCACTATCTTTGTGAATTACCATCAATCTTGCTTCATCTCTTTCGTCAGCAGGATACTGTGCGATTAATTCTTTGGGTAACTCAAAATTAAATTTGGAAAGTTTTGCTTTCATATACGTCTTTTTTAAAATTTGTGCAAAAATAACATTATTATAAAATAAACAAGTATAAATATCAATAATCTATAATTTTGGCAGATTATTTCACTACGTTTATCTAAACTTCTTTTTTAATAACTCCATTAAGAGTACTTTGGTTCTCGAAATTCAATTATTATTATATTTTTTATTTACATGGTTTAGAATTTATATGAAAATTTACTTAAGGATATTATTAGAAAGTATCGTTCAAGCCAAAAACCAATTGGTGAATAACAAATTGCGTACCATACTTTCATTATTGGGTATATCCATAGGTATTTTTAGTATTGTGATAGTAAAAACAGCCGTGGATTCTTTGGAATACAATATTAAGAACAGCTTTTCTAAATTGGGAACAGATATCATTTATATAGATAAAATGCCTTGGAATGAAGACCCCCAAAATAATTATTGGAAGTACAAACGCAGGCCTGATATCACAATTGATGATTTTAACGCTATTAGTAAAAAGGTGAAATCAGCTAAAAAATCTGCTTTTACTGTCTTTGTAGCAGGTAAAACTTTGAAATATAAATCATCAAGTGTGGAAGGTGCCTATATCATAGCACCTACATGGGACTTTGGTGATTTGATGAAATTGAAATTTGATGCAGGCAGATATTTTACAAGAAGAGAATATAGGGGAGCAAATAATAAAGTTATCTTGGGAAACACAATAGCAAAAGAGCTGTTTTTGACCCTAAATCCAATTGGGAAATATATTAAATTTTTAGGACAGAAGTTTCAGGTTATAGGAGTATTGGAGAGAGAAGGGGATAATTTGGTAAATGTTATGCCCTTTGATAATGCTATCTTGATTAATTATAATACAGCGCGAAAATATATAAATGTCAGAGATACCAGAAGGACGGGTAGAATGCTAAGTGTGCAAGCCTATAGTGATGATGAAGTTGAGAAACTAAAGGATGATTTGACTATGGCATTGCGTAAGGAGAGGAGGCTTAAACCGAGAGAAGAGAACGATTTTGCCATTAATGAGTCATCTCTATTTACAAAAATGTTGGATAAAGTATTCGGAACAATGAATATCGCCGGTTTTTTTATCGGTATTTTTGCACTGATTGTCGGAATGGTAAGTATCGCCAATATTATGTTTGTATCAGTCAAGGAAAGGACAAAAATCATAGGAATCAAAAAAGCGATTGGAGCCAGGCGTTTAATTATACTATTGGAGTTTCTGATTGAAGCGGTGTTTTTGAGTTTAATGGGGGGAGTTGTTGGCCTCGTTCTTGTATATCTGGCCACTATTTTAATCAACAATATGGTAGATTTTGAAATGTTTCTTTCATTGAGCAATATTGTATATGGAGTGACATGGAGTATAGGGGTAGGTATTCTTGCCGGTTTATTGCCTGCGTATAAAGCATCAAAGATGAATCCCGTTGATGCGATTAGGAAGTGATTTGATAAAAGGATTAAGAATTAATCTGCTTTTTATTGATAATATTGACTGAATTTGTCTATTAAATATACACTTTAATAGAAATACTTTTTTATATATACTTTAATCATTACATTCGCAATTTAATTTTAGATTTTATTTTTATTAATCAAGTAAATAAATGTTTTTATGAAAAAATTAATTCTATGGATTTTTGCATTATTTATACTCAATACGACTTTTGCTCAATCAAATGAAATTAAGTTTGTCGAGTACGATCTTGCAAATGGATTGCATGTTATATTGCATGAAGACCACTCTACCCCCATCGTTGCCACATCGGTAATGTATCATGTGGGTTCAAAGAACGAAAATCCAAATCGCACCGGTTTTGCTCACTTCTTTGAGCACTTGATGTTTGAAGGAAGTAAATATGTGAAAAGGGGGATGTTTGACAAATATCTTCAAAATGTAGGAGGGATGAACAATGCAAATACAAATCAGGATAGAACTTATTATTTTGAAGTTGTTCCGTCCAATAATCTGGAATTGACCTTATGGTTAGAATCTGAAAGGATGCTTCATGCTAAGGTTGATTCTATAGGTATCGAAACACAAAGAGGAGTGGTGAAGGAAGAAATGAGGCAACGAGTCGATAATCAACCTTATGGATCTCTTATGAAAGAAACATTTGCCCATGCATATAAAGTACATCCTTATAAGTGGCCTGTACTCGGTTCAATGGAGCATCTGAATTCTGCCTCTGATGAAGACTTTGTCAATTTTTACAATACTTTTTATGTGCCCAATAATGCTATTTTATCCATAGCAGGTGACATAAATATCGATGAAGCAAAAAAAATGATTAATAAGTATTTTGCTACAATTCCAAGAGGAAAATATGATATTCCCAGACCGACGATTGCCGAACCTCCTCTTAATGGAGAAGTGAGGGATACTATATATGACAATATTCAATTGCCCGGAGTGATTGAAGCATATAGAATTCCGGCTATTGGAACCGATGATTATTATTCAGCATATATGCTATCTAAATTATTGTCAGGAGGTGAAAGCTCAAGGTTGAATAAAGCGGTGAAAGACGAAAAACAATTGGTGGTTTATGTTGGTAGCTTCCCTTTTCCATTGGAAGATCCGGGTATTCACTTAGTCTTTTCTATTGCAAATGTGGGAGCAAATCCTGAGGTTGTAGAAGAGGCAATGGATGTTGAAATAGAAAAAGTAAAGAATGAATTGATAAGTGAAAAAGAGTTTCAGAAGTTAAGAAATATGATTGAAACCGAATTTGTTGGCGAAAACACAAGAATGTTAGGAATTGCGGAGAATTTGGCAAACTATAAAATGTTTTATGGTAATACTCATCTTATAAATACTGAGATGAAAAGGTTCATGGATGTAACAAGAGAAGATATCCAGAATATAGCTAAAAAGTATTTTAATAAAAACAATAGGGTAGTACTCTATTATCTTCCTAAAAAATAAATTTTGAATTTAAAAAAAATATAAAATGAAGAGATTAATTATATTATTATTGTTTGGAGCTGTTTTTATGCAATGCTCTCCTAAAATGAGTAAAAAGAATACGGCCAATGTTGACTTTAGATCAATAGTGCCTAGCCCAAAACCTGCTCCGGCAATCAAATTCGGTCAATATAAATCATTTGCGATTAATAACGGTTTGCGTGTAATAGTTGTAAATAATAAAAAAGTACCAAAAGTATCCGTAAGATTATTTTTGGATAGAAAACCAATTAATGAAGGAGATAAAGCAGGATATATAGAAATGACAGGAGATATGCTCTCAAGAGGTTCAAAAAACCGGACCAAAGCCCAATTGGATGAGGATATTGATTATCTTGGGGCGATTTTCTCGACTTTTAGCAAAGGATTTTACCTTTCGGGATTATCACGAAATATCGATGAGATGTTGGAAATAGCTTCTGATGCTGTTTTGAATCCTGCATTTTCAAAGGAAGAGTTTGATAAAATCAAAAAACAATTGCTTTCAGGATTGGCAGCAAATAAAGAAGACCCTAATACTATTTCATCAAATGTTTGTAATGCCTTGAATTATGGCAAAAATCATCCTTATGGCGAAATGGTTACCGAGAAAACAATAAATAATGTCACTCTGGATGATTGTAAAAAGTATTACAATGATTATTTTACTCCGGAAGTTGGGTATCTTGTCTTTGTAGGTGATATTGACGCAAAAAAAGCAAGGGAATTAGCATTTAAATATTTTGGTAAATGGAAAAATGTTGGTAAAATAATAAAACCACTTCCCTCTATATTGTTTCCTGCAAAAACATCTGTCGGTTTTGTGCCAAAGACAGGGGCAGTACAGTCTGTAGTGGCTGTTACTTATCCGGTCAAATTAACACCAAAAAGTTCCGATTTAATCAAAGCGAGAGTTTTAAATACCATTATAGGCGGATATTTCAGGAGTAGATTGAATCAAAACCTGCGTGAAGATCACGCTTATACTTATGGAATTCGCTCCTCATTAATGGATGATATGAATATAGGGGAATTTACAGCTAGAGCAAGTGTAAGAAATGAAGTTACCGATAGTGCAATTGCCCAAATCATGTACGAATTGAACAGGATTAGAACAGAGAAAGTGCCTAAAGAAGAATTGGAATTGGTGAAAAGCGTAATGGCAGGAAAATTCGGTAGAGCACTTGAAGGTCCAAATGCAATCGCTAATTTTGCTTTGAAAACAGAAAGATTCAAATTGCCTAAAAACTTCTATAAGGATTATTTGAAAAATCTTGAAAAAGTAACTGTAGATGATATCTATAATATAGCTCAAAAATATATCAGACCTAACAATGCAAATATAGTAGTAGTCGGAGAAAAAAGCGTTGCTGATAAACTAAAAAAGTTTGGTAAAGTCAATTTCTACGATATCTATGGTAATAAGGTTAAGATGCCGGCAGCAAAAGGTAGCGATATATCATTGATAGAGTTGTTTGCTGAAAATATCAAAGCATTAGGAGGTCAAAAAGCTGTTGATAAAGTGAAAAGTTTGGAAACAGAATATATAGCAAAAATGCAAGGTATGGAGTTGAAACTCTGGGAGATGAAAGTAAATGGCGAAAAATACGCTATGAAAATGGATATGATGGGCAGAACAATGCAAAGCGAAACCTACAATGGGAAAAAGGGAATTAAAACTGCGAACGGTCAAGCAATGCCAATGTCTGAAGAAGAGTTGATGAATGCAAAAGAAGCTTCATTGGTATTCCCCGTATTAGCCTTGAAGTCAAACAAAAATGCTAAACTAAAAGGTGTTGAAAGCATAGACGGTATAGATTATTATGTGGTCGAAGTGAAGAACGGTGATAAGACAGAATTGTATTATTTCAATAAGAATAATTTTCTCTTGGAACGACATGAAATAATTATGGCTGTTAATGGTCGAACTCAAAAGATGAGTTTTAAAATCACTGATTATAAAAATCACGATGGGGTACTGATATCCGAGAAAAATACAATGTCAGGTGCTATGCCAATGCCAATTGAATTCAATTTGACAAAGGCAGTTGTAAACGGTAAAATTGATGAGATGATTTTTAAGATTGATTAAATATTAGGATGACGTATAAATATCAGTGAATTAAAATTGAATATATGCGTCATTTTAGAGTTTATTAGCTAACAAATGAATCTTATTTAGTATAGTGCTGTTGGTTAAAGCTATAAGGTTTTCAAAACCTTATAGCTTTGATTCTTAGTTGCAAAAGTTGCGTTATTATAATGAAATATTCTAAGGAATGGTACCGGTCTTTGGGAAAATCGACTTTCGAAACCGGTGCTATTCTCTGTTATAAAAATAAAAATAATTCAAATTTTTTATTATAAATCCCAATAAGGTTTCCAATCAAATTCACCATCGGTTATCAATACGGTATCTTGCATATCTTCGGTTATTGCCCTGAATTCAAATTGTCCGGTAATAATATAATTTACAGAATCTATATCCATTATATATAGGATATTGTTGTAATAAGTTGAATCTAAATAATATATATTATGGTTAGGAGAAAGTTCAGCAAAAAATACATTGTCCAAATAATTTAAATAATTATTCCCTTCTTTTAAGTTATTGTGCACTTTTATATATAAAGTTTGAAATATTGTATTATCAGGTTGGAATTCCATATCAATAGCAAAACCCCCTTCAATACCAGATTGTGGATTATTATAGTATTCCATAAAGGATCTATCTCCATAAAATCCAAATCCATCATGATACCATTCTTTACCATTGATTTTGCATCGAAGAAACCTGTGTCGGCGTTTTTCGAGAGAGTATGGGTCTTTTTCAAAAGATTCGTCCTTTACACAGGAAGTAAACGTAAATGCAATATAGAAAAAAGCAACTAAAAATATTGTTATTCTTATTAAAAGTAGATTGCGAGTATTATAAAATGGATATTTCATATTTTTGTTTTTTATTTTCTATAATGGTCACATGCAACATTTGATGATTAAAATTATCATTTCTTTGTTAGGTTATATATCATTTTAATCAGGTTGGTTTCATTTGTTTGTTTTTAATTTTTTCTTTCCCAATAAACATCCAAATCAAACTCACCGTTGGTCACCAATATAGTATCAATATTATCTTTGGTTATTGCTCTGAATTCAAAATCCGCAACTATATTTACTCTGATAACTGATTGTTTGTTTATCACGTCCGTAGAATCAATGTATTTGATATCTATGAAATTATCATAATCATTGTCAATAAAATAATCTTTTATAGGTTCTTTAAGAAAATCTATATAAGCTCTTTTATAACCCCCTGATATTTTATTATACCCTTCATGGATGATATTATTAATACAAAGATATATATGATCATTTTGACTTTCATCAGGATGATTTTTTGCATGCAATATCAATCCCCCTGCTCTTTCCTTTACTGCATGTACATTGACATCTTCGTTGTAGTCAAGCTCCATTATCGCCCACTCATTACCATTGACATCGCAACGAAAAAGTTTATGGTGTTCTTTTGCGAGATCATAAGGAGATTTTTCTTTTGTGCATGCAAGGAAGCCAAGCACTAAAATAAATATTGTCAATATGTAAATATTTATTCTCATAATAATATTATTTTAAAGTAAAAAATACGCCGCATTATCATCATATACCCGTAAAACAATACAAAAATATACTAATTTTCTGTAACTACTAAGGTTGGATGCTTTTGAGATGAAAAAAATCGATTTTTTTGCCAGATGAAGCTCATTTTTTGAAGACATAGTGGCGTATTTCATTTTTTCGCGTTGAAAGTCGATTTTCCTGCTTATTGGCACATCTGCCCCCTCATCCATCCCGCAAAAGCTCTGCTCTCCCCCTTATAATTTTTCTCCACTTTGTTACGAAAAATGATAGGGGGAAGTACCAACCCACAACTCATCGAAAAGGGAAATGCGGGTTGAGGTTCTCCCGGTTTCGGAGTCTACGGAGAAACGGGGAGTCAGAGGGCAGT
>JALVEE010000328.1 GCA_027008645.1 Saprospiraceae bacterium | reverse complement strand
TACGCCGATGGAAGATATTGACGACATGCTTCAGCGCTTCGAGCTTCCGGTTTCGCGTATCACTTTCGGCCCGACTGCTTGGAAAATGTTCAAGCTTGATCCCCAGTACAAGGAACTGATCAATTTGGACTTTTCGCCGCAAATGGCTGGAAACAGCAATCTGCCTCTCGGCCCGATGCAGCAAATGAAAGAGCAAACGATGTTCGTTGGCCGCCTCGCTTCCGCGAATAATGTTCCGATGTTTGTTGACAATCGTACTTACATGGACAACGACGGAACTGTGAAACGGTACACTGGCGTAGATCAAGTCGTGTTCGAGACTTCAGCTGGCGCAGGCTGGCGTTGCTATGCGGCGATTCAAAATATCCTCGCGGAACTGAAAGCTGTGCCAACTTTCTGGCGTGCGTGGACTACAACTGAGAGCGACTTGCCGGGCCATTTCATCCAACTGGAAAGCGCCCCGCTGCTCGCGCACACCGACATTAACTCCACCGGCGTTATCAACACCGCAGGTTAACAAGGCGTTAGCGTGTGTTAAAGGCGCAGCCAGTTCATATTTTTCTTGGACTGGCTGCGTATTTTCTTTATCTTTTTTATCAATTGGTGCTTATTATGGCAAAGAATTCTTCAACTTCTAATCAAGAGCTGGAAGAGCTTTTTGAAGAGGCAGACGAAGTGTCTCCCGAGAAAAGGGGAGAGGAAGAAAGCGCAACAGAAGAGTCTTCCTTGGAGTTTCTTGACCTTTCTACGGTTTCTGTTGATGCGCGTTCGCAAGAAAAGATTGACGCGCTTCGCTACTTGTCAGACGCCGATCTTCGCGCGCGGATGTACGATGCCGAAGGTTTGCTTATTGACTGTCAGCACAAACAGTGGGGCGGAACGCTCAAAAGTGTGAATTATATTTTCTCGGACGAGAATTGCGAACCGACTCCTGACGAACCTTGGGAAACCGCAAGCGTGAAAATTGAGTTTGAGCCGAAAGAAGGCGAGACCTTTTCTGTTTGTGTCGCTTTTGGCGAAGACGACCCGCTATTCATTCGCGTTCGCAAAGTTTTTCTTGGCCTCATCTATGGCCTCGATAAAGCGGCTGCGTAGCAATGGCTTCCTTTGGGATAGAGCTTAAAGGTTTCGGATTTGAAAAAGCCTTGAAGTCTTTTCGTCTTGGGATATTCCAAAAAGCTGCCGCAGCTACGCTTAACCGAAGCGGGCTTGCCGCGCAGAAGGCTGTTAATCTTGCAATCGAGCAAGAATATACAACTAGCGTTGATCCGAAAACACTTGCTTATTTTCGTAAAGCAACGAAAAGTAAGCTTGTCGCGCAAATTGGTTATCGTTATGAGCCGCACCCGCTTAGCTGGTTCGAGAATCGACGCATTCACCTTCGGGGACCGATTTACGCGACGGATGTGCGCATATTTCGCAAACAGGGTTTTAAGCGCGTTCGTGGACGGCCCGGAAAGCGGTATGGAGGTTTCCTCCAGCGTAAGGCTGGCCACATTTTCGAGCGAGATCAAAAGAAAACGTGGATTCGTCCCGGCATTCGCGCTTCTTACTCCCGCCTCTACGGCCCGAGCATAAGTCAAATGGCAGCTTCGCGGACAGTCGCCGAAAATCTCCGCGAACAAAGGCTCTCGACGCGACTTAATTCCGTTATTTCAGCAACCCTTAACGAGTATTTATGAAAACCCTCGCTGACGGAAATCACGAAAGCCTAAAGCTTG
>JALVEE010000327.1 GCA_027008645.1 Saprospiraceae bacterium | reverse complement strand
TTTCGCTTAATGCCAAGGCGACCCTTTGTCTTACCAAGTCATCATTAAACATATTATACTCCCACCAAGTGTACATAAAATGAGACCAATTGGCTCTTTCATCTACATCGGTAGAATCCACACCATGGTCAAATTCCCATTGATTTGTCAATTGAAAAACATCTCTGATATTTTCTAGATAGCTTTCTCCCTCAGTATCCAGCTGTTTATCAAGCCAAGCTTCAATGCCTATATCTACTACCTCTTCGATAGTCTTCATATTAGCCCCCAAGGTAGCTTGTGCTAAAAATCGTGCCGCTTCCATTTTTTTAGCATCCATACCCTCGCCATTGATTGTACCTATTGCTTTTGCGGTAAATTGAGTAGGTCTTTCGGTTTTTTCGCTACTTGATGCCACTTTAATCCCTTTGGAGTGACCTGCTCCAATATAATCCTCATATTTTTGCGATATCAGAATTTGAACTGATAGTAAAAACATCAAATTTAATAGAATTGTCTTTTTCATTTGCATTACAGTTGTTGTTAAAAAAAAGATAAGGTGTATTTCATTTTTTATTCGCTTTTCCTATACATCGCATCCGACTCCTCTCCAAGATTTGGTTTTGGGGACAATTTAAAGAGAACCGACCGGCAATTCGAAAAAAAATGAAACTTGCCTAAAAAATAATACACCAAATGTATTTTTATATTCATTTGGTATTTTCGAAATGTTCAGGGCTAATATACAAGAAATCTACCAATAAATCAAAATTATTTGTAGTAAATAAGTATATATGTGATACAAGATACTAAAATTTGGAAAAACGCTGCAAAAAATATTGATTATTTTTTATTTTTTCGAATTTATGTTCAAAGAAATACCCAAGGAGGCAGTTCCATTTTGGATAGACGGGTTTATTGACAAATTTTCATTTAGATCAAAATCAACCAAATGCCTTTGTATATATGCATGAATTATCTGTACTACATATATAATTCCAAAAGTAACCCAATTTCTTTCCTCAATAGAATGTAATTTGTCCACTTCAGGTCTCAAGAGGGAAGCACTTGAATATACAACTCCGCTCGGGCTATTATAATGACATTGATTATCTCCATATTTTTTCAAGCATTTATATACGGAGTATGATTTTTTGTAATCCATAGTTGATTTGACTGCTTTGTAACCAAAGTATCCAAGTCCGGCCCAAATAATCGGTGCATACCAATATTTCTTGTTGTATATCTGTCCAAGACCCGGAATTACAGAGTACAAAGCTGCCCTTGCCGGTTTGCCGGAAAATAATATCTTAAAAGTATTTTTGTTATCCTTATTGAATAAACCCAAATTTACAGCCTCTGAGCTATCTACTTCGATTGTATCCACTTTGATCGTATTTTGGGACATAATACCTGCTGAAAAAATAGTGATTATGCCCAGGGTCATGACAAACTTCATTAGTTTATACACTGAGATTGAAAACAAGATTTCTTCTATTGATTTGTTCAATTTATTTATATTTTATAATTAAACGTAATAAAAAATATATATTGTTTATTGTTGTGATACAGGTGGGGTGCATATCATTTTTTAGCTATTATCAAGAGATTTTGCTGACGAAGGTCACGGCATGCAGTTAACCCGAATTATTCACAAGTATTTTTATCAATGTATTGTGCTTCACAACCCATTGATACAGTTTGGAGGGGGAAAAATGATATACACCGGTATTTTCGGCTAAAATACAGGAAAAATTAAAAAATGCAGTTAGCTATTTAAAAAATGTGTATTTTCGCGCTTTGAATTAGATAGTGTCTGCACAAAAATAGGAGCAGCAGAGTGTTTTGAAAAAAAATAAAATATACAAAATGGCTTTAGATTTTGCAAAAATTGAGAAATATTGGAAAGATTTTTGGATAGAAAACAAAACCTACAAAGTGGACATAGACAAGGATAAGGAGAAGTACTACGTCTTGGATATGTTTCCATATCCCTCAGGTGCCGGTTTGCATGTCGGTCATCCTCTTGGGTATATAGCTTCGGATATATTTAGTAGGTATAAAAGGATGACAGGGTTTAATGTGCTTCACCCTATGGGTTTTGATTCTTTTGGGCTTCCGGCAGAACAATACGCAATACAAACAGGAATACATCCGGCAGAATCTACTCGTGAAAATATCAAGATGTACAAGAAACAGTTGTCAAATCTCGGCTTGAATTACGACTGGAGTAGGGAAGTGCAAACTTCAGATCCCGATTATTACAAGTGGACTCAATGGATTTTTTCAAGGCTTTTCGAACATTATTACGATATAAATGAAAATAGAGCGGTTCCCATTGATAATCTTATTGAAGAATTTGAAAAATACGGAAATCTAAATGTCAATGCTGCAACTGCTGAAACAAAATCTTTTACAGCTGAGGATTGGAAAAAGATGAAAGACACGGAAAAGAATGATGTGTTGATGAATTATAGATTGGCATACAGAAAGGTAGGTTATGTCAATTGGTGTGAAGCTTTAGGTACTGTTTTGGCAAATGATGAAGTTAAAGACGGTATCAGCGAAAGAGGTGGGCATCCTGTTGTGAAAAAGCCAATGAATCAGTGGTCGCTCAGAATTACCGCCTATGCCGAAAGATTGCTTAATGATATGGAAAACATAGATTGGTCAGATAGTTTGAAATCAATGCAGCGAAATTGGATAGGTAGATCAGAGGGGTTGCAAATGTTTTTTGATATTGCCCAAAGCGATAAGAAACTTGAAATATACACAACTCGTCCTGACACTATTTTCGGTGTTACATTTATGGTTTTATCTCCTGAACATCCATTTGTTGAAGAATTAACAGTTGCAGAAAACAAAAAAGAGGTCGAAAAGTATATCGAATATGCAGTAAACAAAACGGAAATAGAGCGAACCAGTGAAAAGAAAATATCCGGTGTGTTTACAGGCTCATATGCTGTAAACCCGATCAACGGCAAACAGATTCCTATTTGGATTAGCGAATATGTATTGATGGACTACGGAACAGGTGCTATAATGGCAGTGCCTAGTGACGATGATAGAGACAGGGCTTTTGCTCAACATTTTAATTTGCCTATCATAAATATTATAGATAAATCAAAATATCCCGAAGCTACATCTAAGGACAAATTGGGCGTAATGATTAATTCTGATTTTATAACCGGTATGGAGGTGCCGGAAGCGATAGAAGCGATTATTAATAAGGTTGAGTCTATGGGAATCGGTAAAAAACAAGTGAATTACAAGCTTCGGGATGCTAATTTCTCAAGACAAAGGTATTGGGGCGAACCATTTCCAATTATCTATGATGAACAAGGGATCGCATATTTATTGCCTGAAGACGAATTGCCTGTCGAACTTCCGCCTATGACCGAGTTTAAACCGACAGTAGATGGAAAATCACCCTTAGCGAGGAATAAGAATTGGGTCAATGACATTGACGGATTTTATAGAGAAACAGATACTATGCCCGGCTTTGCAGGCTCAAGTTGGTATTTTCTAAGATATATGGATCCTCAAAATGAAGAAGTTTTTGCCTCAAAAGAAGCATTGGAATATTGGCAAGATGTTGACTTTTATATCGGAGGGACAGAGCATGCGGTTGGACATTTGATGTATTCCAGATTTTGGCATAAATTTTTATTCGATTTGAATCTTGTACCTACTAATGAACCTTTTAAACGCTTGGTTAATCAAGGAATGATACAAGGAGTTATAGAGTTTTTATATTTGAAAAAAGAAAAAGAAAATGGTGTAAATATTTTTGTTTCAAAAGAGTTGGTCGATGATAATAAACAGGATGAATACGCTAAAATACCTGTTTATATTAAATTCGTAAAGGACTATGGTACGGACAATTCATATTTGGATAAAGATGGTATTGATAAATTTAGAGAATGGCGAGAGGAATATAAAAATGCTAAATTTGTATTTCAAAACGGAGTGTATCAATCAGGTGAATTTGATGGAGAGGGGAGTGAAGAAAATATGAGATTCACGACTTTATCCGAGGTCGGTAAAATGTCCAAAAGATATCACAATGTCGTGAATCCGGATGATGTAGTGGATGAATATGGCGCTGATGTGTTTAGAATGTATGAGATGTTTCTGGGCCCAATAGAGCAATCAAAGCCCTGGGATACTAAGGGAATTGATGGGATTAGCAAATTCATAAAAAGATACTGGGGCTTGTATGAAGACAGGGATGGTAAGTGGTTGGTGACTGAAGACAAACCAAATGCTGATGAGTTGAAATTATTGCACAAGACTATAAAAAAAGTGACTGAAGATATCAATAATTTATCATTTAATACTGCTATTAGTACAATGATGGTTTTTGTGAATGAAATAAAGAAAATGGATTCTCATAAAAAAGCGGTCTTAGAGCCAATGGTGAAATTGATTGCACCTTTTGCGCCTTTTGTCGCTGAGGAATTATGGCATAGATTAGGAATGTCAGGTAGTGTGCACCATGAACAATACCCTGTTTTTGAAGAAAAATACATCAAAGAGTCCACTGTGAAATATCCGATTTGTATAAATGGGAAAAAGAGAGGAATTGAGGAATTTGATGCTAATGCTACGCAAGATGAAATTAAAAAAATAGTCAGAGAGCTCGATTATGTGAAAAAGTGGATAGGGGACAAACCTATACGAAAAGAAATAATCGTACCCGGCAGAATGGTGAATATTGTTATCTGAGGAATTTTAGTCTTCCATTTTTATTATAGCTTGCTATTACCGATGGAGGAGCAGCTTTTAGATCATTTTGCTTATATTTAAAGATATAGTCAACTGATTTTTTGATTTTATCGCTGATTGACCTGAAATTTGCCGGATTTGGCTCATTAGCAATATTGGCAGAAGTGGATACTATTGGTCTTCCATATTCTTGAATTAGTTTGGCAAGAATAGGTTCCATGACTATTCTTATAGCGATGCTTCCGTTTTTTGTGAGGATATCCGGTACGTTTTTGGCCTTTTTGTATATTATAGTTAGTGGTCTCTTGTGGTATAAGAGCAATGTTTCTACTCTCGGATGAATGTCCACTACATATTTTTTAAGCATATCCAAATCCGAAACAAGTATAATAAACGGTTTGTCTAATGGTCTTTTTTTTATATCATATATTCTATAAATAGCCTCTTGGAAATTAATATCACATCCCAGTCCCCATATAGTATCAGTAGGATATAATATTATTTTACCCTCAGATAATATTTTTTTTATATGTTCAAAGTCATCTATCATGAAAACATTTACTTTTACAAAATAAACTTCTTGATGACATTAGATATTGGAAATTATTAATCTAATAAATGTGTCATTTAAGAGTCAATACCATAAAAAATACCATTAGTAAATTGATAAAATTGCACTACAAACGAATTTATACCGTTAAGTATTTTATATTAAATGAATATTTTTATGAGAATTAAATATCTACTAGCGAAGAGTATTATTATAGCATTTATGATTTTGGCGGGAAATGTGGCGTATGGAAAACATATAGTCGGTGGAGAGGCCAGTTATGTACTCGTTTCATCTGATAAGAAACTTGGAGGAAACGCTACCTATAAAGTTAGATTTATCATATACAGAGATGCGAAAAGCGGTGGTGGAAATTTTGATAATCCGGCATTTTTTGGCATCTTCAAAAAAGTTGGAGATGAATGGGTTTTTTATGATAGAAAAGATATAACAATTAAAAACAGGGCTAATATTAGAAATGTCACTAATCCATGTCTTGTAGCTCCTAAGGAAATACAATATGAAAAAGGAGAGTATGTTTTTAATTTAACTCTTCCAATAGTCAACACCTCTTATAAAATAACATATCAAAGGTGCTGTAGAACCAATTTTATTGTCAATATTTATTCACCTGAATCTACTGGAGCTACTTATTCCGTTGATATTTCTCCGGAGGCTCAAGTATTGGGGAATAGTAGCCCACAACTGACGGAATTTCCTCCAACAGTACTATGTGCAGATACGTATTTTGAATTTGATCATTCTGCAACTGATCCGGACGGAGATTCATTGGTCTATGAATTCTTTACTCCCCTTAACGGTGGTGGTTTGGCAGGTAGCACTCCCGGAACTCAATCGCAGAAGAATGATTGTAATGGAATTATTCCCTTACCGGATAATTGCCCTCCTCCATACCCAACTGTTTTATTTAAACCTCCATACACTTTTAATGAACCGATTAAAGGTAATCCTGCTGTAAAACTCGACAGATATACGGGATTCTTGTCGGGAAAACCCATAGGATTTGGTCAATATGTGGTTGGAGTTAAAGTAAAAGAATATAGAAATGGTGTTTTTATCGGTGCAGTGAAAAGAGATTTTCAGTTTCAGGTTACTACTTGTTCCCCCGCGGTAAATGCTGTTATCGACAAGGCTAATCAAGTAGATGTAGATGAGTTTGAACTTTTTGGCTGTGGATTGGATACTTTCACTATTAAGAATATCAGTTTTTATAAAAATAAAATTAAAACAGTTTATTGGGAGTTTATTATAAATGGACAAAGGGTAACTGATACCAACTGGGATGCGACGATCGCTTTTCCAGATACAGGGCTTTATTACGGCAAATTGATATTAAATAAAGATATTAATTGTGAAGATTCTGCTGATATAAAAATCAGAATATTCCCCGGCATTGATGCCGATTTTGAATACTCATATGACACCTGTAATGTAGATGCCGTGCGGTATTATGACAAATCGGTTTCAGGCGCAGGACCAATTCAAAAATGGAACTGGATATTTGGTGATGGAAATAAATCAGATTTGGTAAATCCTGTTAATCTTTTTGACAAACCAGGAACTTATAAGAGCCGTCTAATAGTAGAAGATATCAATAAATGCAAAGATACAGCTACGTCATTGATTAAGTATTTTCCATTGGCTGAAAAAATAGAATTTGAACCTTCTGCCTATTCAGGATGTACTCCATTATTAGTGAATTTTGATAATAGTACGGTGAATTTTACAGACGAATATAAGATATTATGGGATTTTGGAGATGGTGATACATCAAACTCATATAGTCCCACTCATGTATTTGAGAATGCCGGTGATTTTGATGTGAATATCAAAATAACTTCTCCTTTCGGATGTACTTT
>JALVEE010000326.1 GCA_027008645.1 Saprospiraceae bacterium | reverse complement strand
CTGACTATCACATAGGATATCTATTTGGAAAAGAAGCAAAAAGGTTTTTAGGAAATGAAAAAATCGATTTTATTGCCTCGCACGGGCATACTGTTTTTCATGAGCCGGACAATATGATGACACTTCAGATTGGTAATGGCTCCGCTATTGCTTCAGCCTCCGGAATATCTACAATATATGATTTTCGTTCAATGGATATAGGTTTTGGTGGTCAGGGTGCGCCGGTAGTACCGGTTGCCGACAGGGATCTTTTTTCCGAATATAATGCTTTGGTAAATATCGGGGGTATATCCAATATCAGTATAAAGAAATCAGGAGAGATATTCGCTTACGATATCAGTCCGGCTAATCAATTGTTGAACTTTTTAGCCCGAAAAAAGGGGAAAGATTATGATAAAGACGGTGAAATAGCATCAAAAGGCAAAGTAAATGATGAGCTGATGAAACAATTATTGTCTTTTGATTATTTCGAAATGCCTTATCCAAAATCTTTGGACAATAATTTTATAAAAAACAATTTTATCCCGATCTTGGAAAACGATACCAATTCGATTGAAGATAAAATGGCGACTTGTGTGGAATTTATTGTCAAAACTCTGGCTGATGAACTGAAAAAACACCTTGAAACCGGCAGTAGCAAACAACTACTGATCACAGGTGGCGGAGCTAGAAATACTTTTTTGGTAAAAAGAATTACAGCTTTGGCGGAAGGAGTGAATATCGTTGTTCCGGACGAAATGATCATCGATTTCAAAGAAGCATTGATGATAGCATATATGGGGTATTTGAGAATAAATAAAAAAAACAATGTCCTAAGTTCCGTCACAGGTGCATCACACGATTCAATCGGAGGAGCGGTGAGTGTGGTGTAATGAGCAATGAAGTTTATACGGAAATTGACGTGCTAATTTTTTTGGCACATTGAAGGATAACGAAATAAATTTCATCGACCAATTTCTCGACTCGTTTCAATAAAATCTATACGATTTTTAAGGGGAGGATTAATATAAAACGGAATTTTCCATTGGTCTTTTAAGTAAAAAAGGAGGAAAAAGCAATAATTTTTTATTATTTTTACAAAAAAACTCCCCCACACAAAGGTAAAAAGTATTAAAAAGAGAGGAATATATTTTTTTTGAATAGTACATATATTTAAAAATAATCATAAAAATTGCATTAATGTATAGGAGATTATTAACATTATTAATTGCTATGATTTATATTATAAGTTCATACTCTCAATCTTTTACAGGAGTTCTAACTTATAAATATGTTACAGATGATTATAGCAATGCTGATATTTATGAAATGCTTGGAGAAGAATTTGAATTATATGGGAATAATACAACGGAAGAATTTGTTATTAATAATGATTCATTGTATAGTAAAAAATATACTTCTGATGGGATTTATATGGAAAAAGGAATTTATCAGGATTCAATTGAGGCATATATTTATAATTACAAACATGCAATATTTGTTGATTTCGAAAAATTGCATAAGAATGGAATAAAATATGAATTGATAAAAAAAACTAATGAAAGGGATACTATAATGGGTGAAGTATGCAGAAAATATATTTATTCGCATATTGATTATCCGTCTGAAACAATATATGCATGGATACCTGACGGCTATAATTACATTGATTCATTTAAATTTGGAAAATTCTTTAGACTGTTTTTTTTTCAGAATGGACTTGCTTTCAAAAAAGAACTATTGT
>JALVEE010000325.1 GCA_027008645.1 Saprospiraceae bacterium | reverse complement strand
GCCTTATTACAGGTCGAATCGCAAAAAGCAGTGGTTCCTGGCATTGAAGATATAACGGGTTTAGGTGGAAATGATGTATCCGTAGGTACTGAAATTGAAATCATCAAATCACGTAAAATCATTGGCAATGCTGTTGATAAGCTAAAGCTGGATATCACAGCAAAACCCAAACGAATCCCGTTACTTGGCAATCTATATAAGCGCTTTATCAATTCTGGCAACATCAATAAACCTCCAAAAATATGGCAGAAGCTTGATGCTTTTAACGCAAAATATGCATGGGGAAATGAAAAAATTATTATTAGTCGTCTTGATATACCCTCAGCGCTTTACAATGAACCACTGACCTTAACAATAAAACCAAATAATCGTTACGAAATTTCATATAACAATACTATTTTAGTTAATGGCAAAGTTAATCAATCTGCATTTTCCAATGATGGTCTGGTACAAGCGCACGTTAGTTTTTTAAGGGGCTTACCCGGTACTCAATTTATCCTTACCAAATGGGCCAGGCTCAATGCGATTGAGAACTTACAATCCAGTATGAAGGCGGTCGAAAAGGGAAAGAAAACAGGCATTATTAATTTAATATTAGAAGGCGAAAGTAAAGCACGGATTACCAGCACACTAGACCACATTTCAAACACCTACCTTGAACAAAATAAATCCCGTAGTTCCGAAGAGGCCAGCAATGCCTTAAACTTTTTAGAAGAGCAGATCAAACCCGTTAAAGAAGCGGCTGAGATTGCCGAGGCGAATTTAAAATCCTATAGAACGGTGAATCAAACAGCTGATATGTCTATGGAAACCCAGGCTGTATTAGATGTTGTCTCCAGAATAGATACTGAGTTACAAAAGTTATCCTTAAAAAAAGATGAGCTTGGACAAAAGTACACACCAAACCACCCCACAATTCAGGCCATCACCTCACAACAAACAAAACTTAAACAACGAAAAGAACGTACCCTGAAAAAAATATCCAATTTACCTGAAACTCAGCAAGAACTTCTAAAACTGGAGCGTGATTATAAAGTTGCCAATACCATTTACATTGATCTGTTAAATAAAATACAAGAATTTAAAATTGCAAAAGCCAGTAATGTTGGAAATGTTTATATCGTCGATAAAGCAGTTAGTTTCGATACGCCCATACGACCCAAAAAATTAATAATCATTGTTTTGGGGCTTATTCTAGGTGCCCTGGTTGGCATTATGGTGATTTTGTTACGCAAAGTATTTCACCGTACCGTTAATAATCCCGAAAAGCTGGAAGAAATGACCGGCATTCCGGTCTATGCTACCGTACCTTTGACCAAAAATGTTAAATTGACAGGAGGCCTCAATAAAAAGAAAAAACAAAAAAGCTTACTTGCAATTGAGAAGCCAGAGGATGCCGCGATTGAGAGTTTACGCAGTCTTCGAACTAGCCTTCACTTCGCCTTACTGGAAGCAAAAAATAATGTTGTGATGATTACGGGGCCATCTCCAGGTGTGGGCAAATCGTTTATATCTTCTAATTTTGCAGCGATTGTTGCTAGTTCAGAGCAACGCGTTGTATTAATAGATGCAGACATGAGAAAAGGTTATCTTAATAAGTTGTTTGGCTTGAATAATCCTCCAGGTCTATCCGATTTAATCAGCGGAAATTCAACTCTGGAAGATGCCATTCACACCATAGAAATTGGGAACCATACGCTAGATGTAATCACCAGAGGACAAACAC
>JALVEE010000324.1 GCA_027008645.1 Saprospiraceae bacterium | reverse complement strand
TAACCTTTTTACCCATATTTTGTGCCTAAAGGCACATTGGTGTTAGTGTATAGAAGTATAACGGATTAATTTCATAAGTGAGGTGGTCAATGCCAATAGAAAAAATAACATTAAATGCTAAAAAATGAAATGCACTTAAAAGAAGGTGCATTTCATTTTTTCACAAGCAGTATCTATTTTAAAGGATAGTAATATGCCGCGCCTATTCTGACATTTCTATGTTGCAAGCCCAAGTCTACAATTGTGTTTTTCACAATATCTGTAAATCCATGTAGATATCTGATATCAAAATTCAGATTTCCCGTACCAAGTGGAACGTAAACTCCGGCACCTACCACACCGGCAATATCAAACCGGTTAAATCTATTGTTTGTCAAATCAACATTATATTCGTACAAGCTGATATCAATAATAATATGTGATTTGAAATGCATGTTATAATTCAATTCGTATCCGAAATTAGCTCCTGCAAACAGGTAAGGTGATACCGATTTGGCGTCTTTAATCCTGTATTCAAACAAAACAGGGACTTCGAGATAATCCATCTTATGCACAAGTTTCACTCCAATATTAAAAGTTTTGTCAAAAAGCTCCAAATCCTGATTTAATTTAGTTTGTGCTCCTCTTCTGGCATAATTCAGACCTGTAGATATAGCCCAATTCTCGTCCAAATTTGCTTTATAAAGCAAACCTACGGTTCCAAATATTTCATGAGACATTCCCGCATATTCAGCTAAATCTCCCGATATGCTTGTTCTCATTGTGGCTAGATTAAATCCGGTTCTGAATCCGATATTGTGCTGAGCGATGATATTAGTTGAAAATAATATTGCCAATAATGCTAAATAAATTGATTTTGATGTTTTCATTTCTTAATTTTTTTCATTAGTAATTGTATAACGACAATATGACGAAAGAATAATCTATTAGGTTCGTTAATGAAAATATAAAAAATAGTTAAGACTTTGTTAAAACTATAAATCATAGCATGGAGGTGAACTTAAGCACAAATCATTTTGTTAGAAAAATGATTTGAATATAGCGTGATTCAATTAGTATTTATATTAATAGCGCTATAATTGTTAAAAAAAGCAATAAATATTTGAAATTAAGAAATCAAATGATTTATTTTGCACACTTATTTTAAAAAAAAACAAAATTATGATTGCAGAAAAAGTAAAGCAAATTATCGTTGACAAATTAGCAGTCGACGAATCAGAAGTAACTCCGGAAGCAAGTTTCACTAATGACTTAGGAGCAGATTCATTAGACACTGTTGAATTAATAATGGAATTTGAAAACGAGTTCAATATTTCAATTCCTGATGATCAAGCAGAAGGAATTCAAACAGTTGGTGACGCTATTAAATATGTTGAAGATAATGTGGGATAATACTTTGATTTAAGTATTTTTCTTTTAAAAATATCCACGCTATTCAAGAGGGGTAAGTTGATTAGTCCTGTTTTATTAGTGTGGATATTTTTTTATTTGAGATATTGTCATCTGCCCGGGAGCAGTAGTCTCTCCATCTAAGCCCACATAGGTAAATGGTGCTCCTAACTCAATGGAAGCCACTCTAGTAACCATACCCAATTCGCCCATATTAAACGCAATTATATCAGTATTTTCCTTATAAAGTGAGAGGACGCGTTCATTATCTGCTTCCGAATTGCTATAAAAGACCAACTTTATCAAGTCCGCATTTAGATTATTTGCTTTTTGTATATATGCCTTTATTTTTTCTATCGGGGGAGTCTCATTGTAATTGTGTACAGAAAGTATCAATTTAGTATTGTAGCCTGAGCAAAAATCTTTTAATCCGGATATGTATCCGTCATCATTATAGTCCATATCAAGATCGAGCCAAGCCGCCCCATAAGCTACAGCAGTTTTGATGATACTATCGCGATATTCCAAAGTTTCTTCCCCCTTTCTATATGTAGCTATAAGATTGTCATGAGAAGAAAAAATCTCTTTAACTTGTCTCCTGTCAAAATCGCATAGATCCAATCTTATTTCAGCCATTTCATATTCTCCAATGACTTCCATGGCTTTTTTATAATCTTTTATACCTATGCTAACACAATACATTTCAGTATTTTAATCGACCCATTCTGCAAGAAATAAGTTGGTGTCTCGTGTCCCTCCATTATTTCTATTTGAGGCAAATACCAGATATTTTCCGTCAGGAGAGAAAACCGGAAAGGATTCAAAAACATGTCCATAAGTAACTTGTTCAAGACCTGTACCATCCAGATTAACCATAAAGAGATTAAAAGGAAAACCTTTTTTAGATTTATGATTTGAAGAAAAAATCACTTTCTTTCCCGAAGGGAGAAAATACGGGGACCAGTTAGCATTTCCGAGCCTTGTTATCTGCTTTAGGTTGCTACCGTCAACATCACAAATATACAATTCCATATCAACCGGTTCGACCAAATCTCTTGCCAACAAATCTTTATACTTTTTGACTTCCTCTTTGGTTTTGGGTCTGGATGAACGGAATATCAATTTTGTACCATCAGGTGAAAAGAATGCTCCGCCGTCATAACCCAATTCGTGAGTGACTTGCTTTTTATTTGATCCGTCAATATCCATTGTCCACAATTCAATATCTCCACTTTTTGTGGAAGTATATACCATTTTATCACCTTTTGGTGACACGGTAGCTTCCGCATCATATCCGGGAGAATCAGTAAGTTTTTTTATTATTTTTCCTTCAGGACTCGCAACGTATATATCATAACTTGGGTAAATACCCCATACATATCCATCTGTTCTTTTTGGTTCAGGCGGACAATCATCACCTCCTTCATGAGTTGATGCGTAAAGTATATTTCCGTCGGGTAAGAAATAACTACAAGTTGTTCTTCCTTTCCCGGTACTAATAAGCTTAGCTTTATTGCCCGGTTTGCCAAGACCTTTAAATGCATCCATGACATATATCTGATCGCAATGGTCGCCCCAATTTTCATTATGGGCTTGAAAAACCAATTGTTTCCCGTCAAAACTCCAATATCCTTCAGCATTATCTCCTTTGAAAGTCAGTTGTTTCACATTTTTAAAATGTTTCTCTTGGGGATATTTTAGATCTTTCAGGTCTTCATCTCCTTTGAGTTTATATTCTTTTCCATGGTATTGGACTTCTTCTTTATTTGTATCTTTTTTATGAGTATTTGCCTCTTCTTTATTGGTATGATATTCTTTTACTTTGCAAGATGCGAGTAATAGGCTTAAACCCAGAAATAGAATTAATGACTTTTTCATTTGTTTATATTTTTAAAAAAATCCAAAGATAATTTATAATATAAACTTAGACAATTAATTTCAAGAATTGTTTGACAATACGATAATTCAATTTAGTATCTGCAAGAAAAGGTATCAGAGAGAATACCTAAAAAGTCCAGGTACACACTACTTAGTTTTCACAAAGGATCTTGTTGCAATCTGCCTTCCATTTGACCTTAGGTTTATATTGTATATTCCATTCGGAAGCGAAGGTACATCCATATGCACAATTGGGGTATTCCCTTCTTCCAGAATCAGCTATCCATTTGTTGACAGAGTAAATTAATTTGAGGTTAAACAGAACCACAATTATATCATTTCACCTCCTTTGCCCAATCAGGAAAAACATTTAAATCGATATCAAAAATATATGTGCCCCAGAAATAAACTAATAGTGCCAATATTATAGCACCTACAATATTCAAAAACAATCCGGTTTTGATCATTTCGGTAATCCGGACTTTTCTAGTTCCAAAAACAATAGCATTTGGAGGTGTGGCAACCGGCAGCATAAATGCCATTGATCCTGCAATAGTGGCAGGAAGCATGAACATTAAGGGATTTGTCTCAATACTTACTGCAAGACCTGCTAATATTGGCAAAAAAGTCTCTACTGTTGCTGTGTTTGAGGTCAATTCCGTTAAAAACGTTACAATTATTGCAATGCTAATAATAATAAATAATGGATGAACTCCTTTCAAAAACATTAATTGTTCTCCAACCCATATTGAAAGTCCGCTTTCTTTGAAGCCACTGGCTAAAGCGAACCCTCCTCCAAAAAGCAAAATGATTTCCCAAGGAATATCTTCTGCGGCTTTCCAATCCATTAAAAAACTATCTTTTTCTTTTTTTGAAGGAATGATAAATAGTAATAATGCCATAAAAATTGCTATTGTCCCATCGTTTATAAATTTAGGATTAGGAAACAGGTTTGACCATCCTTTTATATGAACGAAACCAATGTTTATATTCGATTTGAAAATCCATAGAACTGCTGTCAAAAAAAAGATAATTCCAATGATTTTTTGTTCATAGGATACTTTTCCCATTTGATTATAATCACCTTGTAAGGTTTCTTTGGAAATATTTTTCCATTTTCTATCTTTTCTAATAAAAACTGAATAGAGATAAAAATACAAAATAGTAAACATAATGATGCTTATGGGTAATGCAAAAACAAACCAATCTGCAAAAGCAATTTCTGGAGCATTTGGAAAATAAATATCAAAAATTCGGGCAAATGATAAGTTTGGAGGAGTTCCTATTAATGTAGCAATCCCACCAACAGAGGCACTATATGCGGTAGCCAATAACAAACCAACTGCAAAATTAGACACTTTCTCTCTTCCATTCAATTCTTCCAATTTTAAAATAATTGATAATAATATGGGAACCATCATCATAGTGGTAGCAGTATTGGAAATCCACATAGACAAAAATGCAGTTGCAAACATAAAACCAAATAATATCCTTCCCGGGCTTAAACCGACAATTTGCAGTATTTTTATAGCAATCCTTTTGTGTAAACCCCACTTTTGAATGGCTAAAGCAACTAAGAATCCACCAATAAAAAGGAAGATAATATGATTGAAATAGATTTTTGAAACAGTCTTACCGTTCATAATACCTAATAAGGGGAACAATGCTACAGGCAAAAGACTTGTAATCGCCAAAGGCACTATTTCTGAAACCCACCATAGCGCCATCCATATAGCTACAGCCAATGTATTTGCAATTGCGGGTCTATCAGGATTGATATCAACGAAAAAAATAATGTAAAGAGCCAATAGTGGAGCCAAGTAAAATAGAATCTTTCTCCATAGAGCAGTACCCGAATCAATAAATGACTTTCTTGTATCTTCCATTTCTACGCATAAATATACACCATTTTACAAATAAAAACAAATATTCTGGCAATTTTTCAAGACATCTAAAACAAAAACCAAATCTAACACGAAAAAATATCAGCACAAATAGATTTTTTTTTAACAAAAACTCCATTTTGTTCAATCAACTGATAATAAGCCACTATCAAATTTATTAAAATCCAAATCCATCTAAAATTATTCATTATGCGGATATTGTTACTTTAGGCAGCAAAGTCAAGATCCAATACAAGCTAAATGTTAAAATAATAAAAATATTCATTTATTAAAATAATTTTCATTATATTTGCCTGTACTTTATTTATTAACTAAAATTTTATATTATGTTAGCATTAATCATACAATTATTAAGCGGAGCTTTGGGTGGAAATGTCGCGGGTTCCTTATTTAAGAATATTTCACTTGGCACATTGTGGAACTCTGTTGCAGGAATTTTGGGAGGTGGTCTTGGTGGACAAGTATTGGGGATGTTATCTCCTGCATTGGGAGCCGCTGCATCAAGCGGAAGCATGGATTTATCCAGTATTTTAGGCAGTGTTGCCGGTGGAGGTGTAGGAGGAGGAATAGTGATGGCGATTATTGGTCTTATAAGAAAAGCTTTGAACAAATAATCATTTATTTGTTCATCACGCCAAGAGTTTATTTAAAATTCACTTTTAGAAGTAAGTTTTAAATAGGCTCTTTTTTTTAGCCTATTGTATTGGGCGTATTTTATTTTTTAGCCAAATTGTCTTTTCAGATCGTGTCTCACACAACCAATCGCCCCATATAAACATCTAATAAGTGTATCAAGGAATAAATAAGAAAAAATACATTGATATTTTATTTCTTGATAATTGCAATTATAACATACCGGTATATTAATCAATCGCAGTTTCCGATTTGGAATTGGAATTTATTGAAGTGTTTTTTGACATTCTTTAAGATTGATTTATTTAAAACAATTAAATCTTATTTTTTAATCTTTAAAATCACCATTATGAATTATAATATTTCCGGTATTCAGATTATATATTTCTTAGGTCTATTGGCATCTGCTTTAGCTCTTCTAATAATATTTTTCAAGAATTTGTTATTACCTAAATATAATATCAACACAGATATCAAAAAAAATATTTTTACATTCAGAAAATCTATACTATTATTCAGCTACGCAATTTCAATACTAACCGTTTTGATAATATTCAATTGGACTACAAAATCCTATGCGATGATGACAACTTATTGTGAATTTCCATCTATAGATGAAATAGAGATAGAAATACCTATTACCTGGGAAGAACCGAAGAAGATCCCACCACCACCTGTCTTGGAATTAATACCTGAGGAACAAATAATCGATGATGATCAACCTGAATTTATCCCCTCAGATATCATGATAGATGATGTAGTGGAAGCACCCGAAGAGTCCATAACAAATGACATACCTCAGGCAATGCCCAAACCTGAACCAAAGGAGGAGATTCCTGAAATAGTCACTTTTGCAGAGGAAATGCCTCTTTTCCCCGGATGCAATGATTTGAGCGATAAAAACGAAAGGAGATCATGTGCTACAAAAAAACTCTATGAATACATATACAGCAATTTGAAGTATCCTAAAGTCGCACAAGAAACGGGAATTGAAGGAAAGGTTACATTAAAATTTATAGTAGATAAAAAGGGTAATGTGTCCAAGGTAAAAATACTTAGAGATATTGGAGGAGGATGTGGCAATGCAGCTTTAAAAACAATTTTGGGTATGAAACAGATGAAAGAAAAATGGACTCCCGGCAAGCAAGCGGGAAGAGCCGTTAATGTCTGGTTTACCCTGCCTATCATTTTCAAGCTAACCAAATGATTTGTTCCATCTAACTTAACCACAAAGTTGTTGATAATTCAAAATGTAAGAACCCATCCCCGCCCCTTTCCTTAGCAAGGGAAGGGAGTTGTGACGGTTCTTAATCTACAGTATTTTCTCAAGCTTTTGCTTCTACAATTCAAAGTTAGACATTTGGTTTTACTCTAACAAAGTCTCGAAATACAGGTTAATATAAAAAAACAGGCTGCCTAAACTTCAGGCAGCCTGTTTTTATTTTAAAATATATTATCTTACATTAAAAAGTAAATCGTATTTTTTGCTCCCTTTCTCAACCCTCATAATATAATTACCTGAACCAAATTCAGTACCGGTAAACTTCTCAGTATTCTTACCTGAATTGAGTATTACAGGTTTTTGCTTAACCAATTTACCTCTCAAATCATATATTTTAATAGTATATTCGCCTTCCTCTTTTACATCAATACTCAAATAAAACTCTCCTTCATTAGGATTGGGGTACAATTTGAGTTCATTGAAAAATATTTCTTTAGTTCCAGTTACTTGTACACTTAACTCTTGAGATTTTACTTGTTGTCCACAGTCATTATTGGCAAAAAGCTTAACGGTATAAGTACCGGTAGAAGTATATTGATGAATAGGATTCTTTTCTAAGCTCAAATTACCATCACCAAAATCCCATGCAAATCTATTTGCGTCGCTTGAACATTCAGCTGTAAAAGCCACTTCTCCACTGTTTTTTGTATAAGAAAAATCGACATCCGGCCCGGCATCAACAATTACTGCTCCTTCAGTAGTCATCGTATCATTACCATTATTCCCAAAAGCAATCAGAGTCACATCAAATTCACCTCCCAACGAATATCTCACAGTAGGTGCATTATCATTGGCTGCTATTTCAGGGTCTCCACTATCAAATTTCCACAAAATCGAATTTGCAGATGTAGAAAGATTTGTAAATGTTACCTCAAGAGGAGCACACCCGGAACTTGGATAGCTGTTGAACATTGCAGTAGGTAATGACGCAACAGATATTTCCCTACTCATATCGCCAGTACCACATGCGTTAGTGGCGGTAACATTTATCATATAATCACCTTGTGAAGCATAAGTATGAGTTACTATACTACCGGTACCAGTTGTTCCATCTCCAAAATCCCAATTAATATTAGATGCTGTCTCTCCACTATATGTAAATGTCACATCCAATTCATTTGAAGCTGTCGTAAAATCAGGTGAGGGAACTCCAAGAACTTCTACTAAATCCACTTCCGTTTTAGTATTGGAACTAACGGAATTCACCACCTCCAATGACACATCGTATTTTCCTTTATCATTAAATACAACAGTAGGATTTTCCTCTGTAGAACTTGCCGGAGTACCTCCTTCAAAAGTCCAATTAAACGAATCACTATTTGCAGATGATGTATTGGTAAAATGTACTGTCAAAGGTCCACAACCACTGGACACATCATATGAAAAGCCTGCAAGAGGAGGATTTGCCACAACCACATTCTTAGTTTTTGTTATAGTATCACAAACACTATAATACTTGAATTTCACAACATAAGTACCATCATTTGCATAAGTATGACTAGGATTTATTTCCGTTGAAGTAGCTCCATCTCCAAAATCCCAAACAAAACCATCTATATTGGTAGTAGTCTGAGTAAAATCAGCAACATTTCCTGAAACTACAGAAGTAAAATCACCCGTTGGTGGAGGGATTACCTCAATATAATCATTTCTAATTAATGTATCTTTCCCAAGATTATTCGTTGCATACATTGTTACATCAAAAGTACCCGGATTATTGTACTGAATAACAGGATGCAGCTGATTTGATGTATTGGGAATACCACCTTCAAATATCCAACTAATATTATCGGTATTGGCTAAACTGTGAAAACCAGCATCAAAAACAACACACCCCTTGGTAGTATCAACAGTAAAATCTGCATGTGCTTCCAAAGTCAAATGTATTTGTTTTGTAATAGTATCTTTACCACAGCCGTTGGTGGCAATAAGTCTTACATTATAATCTCCACCATTTGAATAAGTGTGAACCGTATTTGTATCCGTTGATGTTGTTCCATCTCCATAATTCCAATTAAATGTATTTCCATCAAATGTTTTATTAGTAAACGTCACTACATTACCATTAATGGTGTATATGAAATCAGCTTTGGGTTTATCGTGAATATAGATTGTATCAACATACTTAACGGTATCTGAATACAAGGCATTATAGACAATCAATTGGACATTGAATTTACCTGCTGTATCATATCTTACAATAGGATTCTTCAAGGTAGAACTTGCCGGAATACCGGCTTCAAAAAGCCAATACCTTGTATCAACATTATCGCTGGAGCTATCAAAAAAGTGTATTGTATCCGGTTTACAACCTTCGTGATGATCCATAGTGAAGCCAGCTGTAGGATGTGTAACAATATCTATGTATAATGTATATTCTTGCGGCTCTGAACATTCATCATTTGATGCATACAATGTGACTTGATATGTTCCATCCGATGTATATGTATGTATAGGATTTTCCTCATTACTATCTTCTCCATCATCAAAATCCCAATAATATGTAGTTGCCAATTCAGATAAATTGGTAAAATGAACCTCATTATCATTAAATATTTCATATGAGAACTCCGGAATAGCAACAGGATTTACTGTAATAAAATCTTCTTTAACCATGTCATCCTCTCCACCACTATTTGAAACAACAAGTGTCACATCATAAGTACCTGCATCATAATAAGTCACTTCAGGATTTTGTTCATCTGATACATCAGGATCTCCTCCATCAAAAGTCCATGTCCAAGTAGTGGGTTCATTTGTGGACAAATCAGTGAAATAAACGATATCTCCCTCACATACCACCTCCGGGTCAGCCTCAAAGTCTGCCACAGGAGCCTCTTGCCCCAAGGTACAATCACCTACACAAGGAGCAGCATTATAATGATTTGTTATCAAAGTCCCCGGTTGATTTCCAAACCCTAAATTAAAGTCAATTCCAATTCCAGCTACAAGATGACAATAGCTCATGATGGTTCCTGCATCAGGTAATATTGGATTATTAGGATCGTAACAATCACCTTCATTATATCCGGCTTCAGGACCGCAATCATCAATTTGTGTATTATTACCATTCCATACACATGCATGTGTATGACGTGACCCAAAATTGTGACCAACCTCATGGGCAACGACCTCAACAGACCATGAATAAGTCGGCACTGAATTAAAACCTGAATTTATATTCATATAAGCGTAATTCCAATCCGGTTGACAAAGCACATCCAACCAAGCCAATCCTCCTGTACCGTTACCACCAAGAGCATAAAGGCTGGCCAATCCGCCATTTGGATTAGGATTATTAGCTTTAAATTGTTCCAAAGCTACCTCAGAACTATTTTGATCATATCCATCAGGCTCTTCCCAAATCATAATCTCATTTATACCTAAACTAACATCAATTTCATTGTACAATACTTCCACCTCGGCAAAAAGCGCAGTAATATAATCTGTGGCAGCTTGGACACTTCCTTTATCTAGATATAAAGCATAATCTCCCTCTATATAAAAGCACATTCCGAAATCAGACCTTTTAGTAATTTTAGTAATGCGTTCATCACTATCATTGTGATCAACAGGATAATCAGGAGTATCACACTTACTATTTTTTTCAATCTTGACTTTTCTATCTTGGTAAACCACATAATCAATATCACTTCCATTCATCTTTACCAAATCAATATTCCCAATCCCTTTAATGGCAATAATTCCCATTACCTGATCCTTAAACACATTCAAAGTAGCATAGCCTTCCCTACCTGTAATTTTACCCTTGTAAAAAAGCCCCGGCTCATAATCTGTAATAGTATCACCTTTTGAAGTTCGAAGAATAAACCCCTCATTCAAAACCGAATACCTTGACATTTCCATGGTAATTGTCTCATCAGCCGAGATAGGAAGAGTCAAAGAAATATCATAATCCTTTTTCCTGTACATTTCACTTAAAAAAGACTTATCTATTTTTAGTGCAACCATATCGTCTGCAAGTCCGATAGCTCTTGGGGAAATTGATTCAGATTTGGTAAACAATCTTGAAATATCCTCTTGCTTTTGAGAAAACATTGTGTTATTAATCGTCAATAAGACAAAGAAAAGCACAAAAATCTTAAAATTCATACTTGATTTTTTATTTGAAATAATTAATTCGTTTTTAACTTAATACACCTGATACACCAAACTATATTTTAAATTAAATACAATGGTCATATCCAAATTCATAAAAAAACTACGCTAAAGTAATATAAATAATATTTATTTTCACAAAAATCAAAATAAAAATCACTTTTTTATCAACGAAAATACTTTTTTACAAATTATATTTTTATCACTTACAATACTCATATAATATAATCCCGGTTTTATCCCTTTAATATCAACAGTATATTCACCATTAAGCTTTTTTAATTCCAAAAATGTCTTTTTATATACCAGATCACCAAAAACATTGTATATCCGTAAAACATCTATATCTCGATATATTTTATCAGCAATAAATCTAAATTCTCCTGAATTAGGGTTTGGATAAATATGAATATTTTTCAAACCATCATATTCTCCAATAGCATTAGTGATGATATCTTTCACTAAAACGCTGCTATCACATTTATTTATTGCGATTAGCTTTACTGTAATTTCAGACTTTTGGTCAAACTTATATATTGGATTTGCTCCAAGACTAAATTTCGTCCCATCCAAATACCAAATATATCCTGTACTGTTTTGACTTTTATTGACAAATGTAATAGTATCGTTATTGATAGTATATTCAAAATCCGGCTCAGGGCTTGCGAGAACATGTATATATCCTCCTTTGTATAAGGTATCATTTCCATACTGTGAAAAAGCGATCATCTTCACGCTAAAGTTTCCGGATTCCTGATACAATACACTCACTTCACCATCGATATCATCGATGATAACACCATTTTTAAAACTCCATTCTACTGAATCATAGTTTTCATTTAAGGGTTTGAAAATCACGGTATCGCCTATGCAAATATCCCGGATAGATGAAGAAAACCTTGCCTCGTAAGGGATATTCACCTCAACAGTATCAGAGTAATAGGCTTTTGTACTACAAGTGTCTCGATTTGCCCATAGCTCAACCAGATACTTCCCTCCTTCTCTATATTTGTGTTTGGGATTACTTCCTAAACTAATGCGACCATCTCCAAATCTCCAAAAATAAGAATTAGACAGTTTTGACTTATTTGTAAATTTGACTCTGTTTTTTTCGATAAACTCATAATCAAAATCTGCCGTTGGTCCTTCTATTACTTTTATATAATCTTTTTTAAAAAGGGTATCTTTCCCTACAGCATTGATAGCTATCAGCCCCACATCATATGTGCCGAGCCTATTATATCTCATCTTAGGATATTTGTGATAGGCGGTATCAATTCCACTTTCGTTTTCAAAAAACCAAATCCATTCATCCGGATGATTGGCAGACTTATCGTAAAACTTTAACTCCCCACCTACACAAGTAAAATCCCTTATCGCATCAAACTTTGCAACCGGACTTTCTTCACCATAGCCTATGCACGAATCCAGACAATCCGCATTATTGACCACCCTGTTTATAACTTTATTTGGCTGATTACCAAATCCCTTGGATAGATTAATTCCTGCAGATCCAATAAGATGACAATAACTCATAATCGTACCGCCGTCAGCCGGTATAATAGGATTGTCTTTGTCAAAACAAGACTTCCCCTCAGGGGTTTCTCCATTTTTGTAATAATATAAATTTCCACAATCATCAATCTGTGAATAATCTCCATTCCATGAACAAGAATGGGTATGTCTTGAACCCAAATTATGACCCAATTCATGAGTAATTACCATAGCCGACCACGAGTATGTAGGCACATTTTTATAGGAATATTTAATATTGGCGTATGCAAAATGTCTTCTCTGAGTGCAAAGCCCATTGATGTATGCTACCCCACCAAGGCCCTCTGCTCCAAGAGCCAATAACAGCCCCAAATCCATGTCTTTGTTTTTATTTTTTCGGACAAATTGATCCAATGCATCATGAGAAGCTTTGGTGCTATAATTATCTTTGGTATCCCAAACCTTGATTTTATCAATTTTTATACTAATGCCCTCTTTTTTGTAAAGCAAGGCGCTTTCTGCAAATAGCCCCAGTACATAATCAACAGTTCTGCTAATACTTTTTCCATTTTTAACATACAATGCATAATCGGCTTCCGCATAGAGGTTGATACATTTATTTCCCCTTTTTACTATTTTTTCAATATCGTGCAAATCATCCATCTCCTCATATTCATCATCTGAATCACAATAAAAACTAAAACCTGTATTCAAGTCCACATCACGATAGATAATATACTTATTAGTTTCATCTGAAATCTGACCAATATTATATACTACGCCGTTTTCAGAACTAAGGACCCCCATCATCCTATCTCGATAAAAACTAAATGCTCCCATCGCTTGCTTGTCTTGAGAAATAGCTGAAAAGTATTTTCCGTGAGAATACTCCATTGACTCCTCATCAGAGTCTAAAACATCAAAATCATCTGACAAAAGCTCGAATTGTACCAAATCCAAATCAACTTTGTCTCCATAACTGTTCAAAGGAATAGATGTTGTCAGTATCGAATTTTCTTCAAGGGATACTTCATCAAGAAAAGTTTGATTGATTTTTGCAACAACTGCATTCTTTACTTCGACAATATTTCTCGAAGCTATTGAAGAATTATCTACAGGTTCAAACAAAGATATAAACCTTTGCTGTCCTGTGATGTTACTATTGGTGATAAAGAAAAGAAATAATGTATAAATATATATTTTCATAAATAAACGATTTGCTAATTAATAAAACATAGCATATGAAAATATACTTAATCAACAACAATGTCGTTGAGAAATAATAAAACATAATACTATGACTAAATATTACAACATAACTTTGAAATCATTGTTCATTTTCGCATTACTTATTATCGTAAATATCGGCAATGCTCAAAGTTCAAAAAAAGAAGAGCCGAGAAAAGAATTTAAAGAACAATTGTGGTACGGAATCAATATTGGGAATATCAGTATTGGAAATGGTGTATTTAGCACCGGACTATCTCTCATGGGTGGTTACAAAATAACAAACAGCATAAGAACAGGGCTTATTTTACACGGTAATTATGCTTACTATTGGACCAGAGGTAGTGCTCCAAATTACAGAGTTTTTGATTTTGGATTTGGTGGACTTATAAATGCTGATATCTACAAATCATATTTTGCCCAGTTGGAGGTGGACAAGATGTATTTGACCACTTTTGACACAAATGGCAAATCACAAAATCCATATTTAATGACTTATATCGGTGGTGGGTACCGGTATTATTCTTCCTCCAAGTGGAGTACGATTCTGACACTTTTGTATAATGTCAATCCTGATAGCAACCAAATATTTTTTCCGCTTGATTACAGGATGGCTTTCGTTTATAATTTCTAAAAACAAATGATTGTTCTTGATAATTGTTTTTAGATTCATTTTTTATTAATTTTGCAAAAATTTAGATTATGATTAGAAGTATTTATTTTTTGCTTGTTAGTTTTGCTTTGTTAAGCTCATGCAAGTCTGATATGAAAAAAGATGATGGCTTTGCCAAATCTTCTGCAGATATGTCCGAACAACTGGCAATTCCGACCAAAGACGGAGAAGTAGATACCTCAAAAATGGCTATTATTACCTTTGATGAGACAACTTACGATTTTGGTAAAATCAAGGAAGGCGATGTAGTAAAGCATTCATTCAAATTTAAAAACACAGGAACAAAAGATTTATTTCTTCTTTATCATAAAACAACTTGCGGTTGTACTGTACCAAGTTTCTCAAAAGACCCTTTCAGGCCCGGAGCAACAGGAGAGATAACAGTAGTTTTTGATTCAAAAGGCAAAAAATTAAGTCAAAATAAAAAAGTTAAAATATTTGCAAATACTTTTCCGAATATGACAACTTTAACAATGAAAGGATATGTAATTCCAAAAGATAATTAAAATAATTAAAAAAACGAAACTTATGATTAACGAAATATTTTTACAGTCAGCCGGAGGAGCAGGAATGATAAATATGGTATTATTTGGTGGAATATTACTTGTTTTCTATTTTTTCATCATTAGACCTCAAGCACAAAAGCAAAAGCAGCAAATAGCATTTTCCAATTCTCTTGAAAAAGGTCAAGAAGTCGCAACAAATAGTGGAATCATTGGAAAAATAAATAAAATCGAGGATGATTTTGTATTTATTCAAATAGATCCGAAGACTTATATCAAAGTTTTCAAAAGTGCGGTATCCAAAGAAATGACCGATGCTCTAAATAGCGAAAAGAAAAAATGATAAAAATAAACAAGGGAAAGATAATCTCTTATTTAATTTTTGTTGCAATCGCGACTCTTTTTTGGATTAGCACAGTATTGAATAAAAAATCGAGCTATACCAAAGATATTTGGGTAGAAGTAATCGCTCCCGATAGTCTGATTGTCTTAAATAGCTCACTGTACCAAGCTAAAGTAACCTTGGAAGGCAAAGGCGTTGACCTTATTTTTGAAAATAGGCACAACAAAAAAAATCCTTTAAAAATCAACTTGCCTCCCAATTCAAAAATATTGAGCAGTGATGATATCGCAAAAAGACTCAGTGCCGAAACCTCCCGGCTAAATATTGATATAGTAAATATAATATTCCCCTCCAAAGCTTTGAGCATTGATTTGAAAACTACTAAAAAAGTGCCGGTAAAAATTAATTGCAAAGTGAATTTTGAGAAATTGCATGGACTAAAGTCCGGGATTACCTCTACTCCGGATTCAATTTTGATTACAGGACCTAAGACTTACTTGACCAAAATCACAAATTGGAGTACTATTAATAAAAGCTATTCTAATATTTCTAAATCTATAGTTGAAAACATAAAGCTAAAATCTCCCAAAAGAGATAAATTATCTCTGAGCAGATCCGAGGTCAAGTTAAATATACCTGTCGAGGAATACACCGAAAAAAAAATGATGCTTCCTGTAAATGTTCAAGGTATCCAAAAAGAAAATATAGAGGTATTACCCTCATTTGTCGAAGTATCTTTTCTTATAGGGTTGAGCAAATTCAATAAAGTTAGCTCTGAGGATTTTTCTGCCCATGTGTATATAGATCAAGATTCTGTCAATTCAGTATCTTATCCGGTATCAATCGTAAAAAAACCAAAGCTTGTAAGCATACAGTATATACGTCCAAACTATGTGGATACATACATAAAAAATAGTCAAGAATAAAATAATTAAAATGAAGAATATAGACAAAAAGTATTTAAAGTGGTTTGTGGAGAACTCGATGAAAGAGGATATTGGCGCCGGTGACCACACTTCGAATGCCTGCATACCGGCAGATTCTGTTTCCAAAGCAAAATTACTTGTAAAAGACCCCGGAATTATTGCCGGAGTAGAGCTTTCGAAAATGATTTTTGAATATGTGGACAAAAATATAAAATTTGATCCTTTCATTAAAGATGGTGATGTTGTCAATTACGGGGATGTGGCTTTTACCGTGGAGGGTAGTTCCAGGACATTACTAAAAACAGAAAGGCTTGTTCTGAACACAATGCAAAGGCTAAGTGGCATATCTACAATTAGCGCTGAATTTGCTCATGAAGTTGAGGGCTTACCGGTAAAAATTCTCGATACCAGAAAAACAACTCCTCTACTGAGACCCCTTGAAAAGTGGGCCGTACGAATCGGTGGATGTTATAATTACAGAGATGGTTTATATGATTGGATTATGATAAAAGACAATCATATTGACGCAAGCGGAGGTATTGCCAATGCGATAAACCGTGTCCATAAATATCAAAAAGAGAATAATCTAAATTTAGGTATTACTATAGAAGTACGAAACTTAGTTGAGCTAAATGAGGTGCTTGAAATAGGTGGTGTCACCAGAATAATGCTTGATAATTTTGAATTGGCATTATTAAAAGAAGCTGTTTGCACTGTAGATAAGAGATTTGAAACAGAAGCTTCAGGAGGAATAACTTTGCAAACCGTGAGAAAAGTAGCTGAAACAGGTGTTGACTATATTTCTTCAGGTGCTTTGACTCATTCAGCAGGAATCTTGGATTTAAGTTTAAAGATAATCAAATAATTTTGAAGTGAAAAATAGAGAAACAATAAAAAGGAAAACAACCGATGTGTTGATAATAGGCTCAGGAGTTGCAGGATTGACATTGGCAATAAAACTGGCAAAAAAAAGACCTGATTTGCAAATAACCATTGTCACTAAAAACAAAATAGATGACTCCAATACTAAATTTGCTCAAGGTGGAATCGCAACTGTTTGGGATATAGAAAAAGATAACTTTGAAAAACATATCGCTGACACTATGGACGCCGGCGACGAATTGAATGATTTGGAAACTGTGGAGATGGTAATTACCGAAGGTCCCAAAAGAGTCAGAGAATTGATAGAATGGGGAGCCAGATTCGACAAAAAAGACAATGGCAATCTTGAACTCGGTAAAGAAGGAGGACATTCCGAAAACAGAGTATTGCACTATAAAGATATTACCGGTTGGGAAGTGGAAAGAACATTGATAGAAATGGTGAAATCTATAAATAATATCAATGTACATGAGAATTTTTTCGCTTTAGAATTAATAACTCAACATCATTTAGGAAGAATAATCTCAAAAGTAACACCAGGCATCAAAGCCTTTGGAGCTTATGTCTTTAATAAAAAGGATTTGGTTATTGAGACTATTTTGGCAAAAACAACCGTAATCGCCACAGGTGGTGCAGGTCAACTTTACTCCATAACTACCAATCCGGAAGGAGCTACCGGAGATGGAATAGCTATGGTTTATAGGGCTAAAGGAAGGATTGCCAATATGGAGTTTGTTCAATTTCACCCTACTGCATTATATACAAAAATCGAGGAATCCCCTAACTTCTTGGTATCAGAAGCCGTGAGAGGACACGGAGGAATACTTCGTACTGAAGACGGGGAAGACTTTATGATGAAATATGACAAGAGAGGCTCGTTGGCTCCAAGGGATATAGTAGCAAGAGCGATTGATAATGAGATGAAAATTCGAGGTGTAAACAATGTATTTCTAGATGTGAGACATATTGAAAAAAATGACTTCGTAAAACATTTCCCTAATATTTATGAGAAATGCATTAGTGAAGGTATAGACCCGATGACAGATATGATTCCCGTAGCTCCTGCTTGCCACTATTTTTGCGGGGGAATAGTTGTTGACAAAAAGGGAAAGACTTCTATCAATAATCTATATGCGGCAGGAGAAGCTACATATACCGGTTTGCACGGTGCAAACAGACTGGCTTCAAATTCGCTTTTAGAAGGACTGGTCTATGCTCACAATATCAGTGAGAATATAGCAAATGAAATCGATAATATCCAAATCAATAATGAAATTCCCGATTGGAATATTACCAGTACCAAAGAGCCAAAGGAGATGGTCTTGATCACACAATCCTTAAAAGAAATCAGGGATGTAATGGGTAGTTATGTCGGAATAGTAAGAAACAACATAAGGCTTAAAAGAGCGATAAACAGAATACTGTTGTACTATAAAGAGACTGAGGAATTATACAAATCGAGTGTGATTTCAGAACAACTTAGTGAATTGAGAAATCTGATTACAATAGCATATTTGGTAACCAGGTCATCACAAAACAGACATGAAAGCAGGGGATTGAATTACAATACCGATTATCCTGATAAGTTGCCATATAATGAACTCACGCTAATATAGTAGCAATAACAGAAAAGGCTTATTATTTTTCCAGTCTGTACCTCTTTCTAATTATCATAAGAAAAATAAAGACGATAATCAGAAATGGCAACCAACTGGCTAAGGTGTAACCTACTCTATAACGGAAACCGGTTGTGTCGATTACAACAGAATCTTGAATTAATAATAATAAATTCATATGCAATAATTTTGCTCAAAAATACATCATTTTTTAAATTATCATCAACATATTGCAACGTTTTTAATACTAAAATCCAATCCTATAAAGAAATATTTCCATATAATTGTTGATTAATGGATATTTTTGTGTTTTTTTGCAATACAGAATACATATTTGAATTTTTTTATTAGAATATATTAAATTTGTATGCTTGATTTATTAATTATTTCAAATCTCATATTATGAAAAAAAATTTACTATTTTTTATACTTGTCATATTTACATTTTTTCTTAATGCACAAGATGTACATAAGACGAATCTTTTGGTAGATGACAGTACCAACAAACTTTTTTCTCCTAACGAATCAGATGTCGAATTTGATGAAGACACAATTTTAGTCGATACATTTGTTACGAACTCCGAAAATATAATCGAAGTATTTCTTACAAACAAAAGTAACGAAACAAAAAAATTATACTGGAGAGTAGAAACAGTATCGTTTAACAGCCCTTGGAAATTTTTAATTTGTGATTCCCAAAACTGCTATCCGCCAAATTATGATCATTCTTCAAAAAATAGTCCGAATATATTGGAGCCAGATAGTACTCAATTTTGGAGTTTCCATTTTTTTGACCATAATGCAGCCGATACGGGGATGCTAGTCTTGAAAATGTATGATGATAAAGATTTTACAAATGTAGTAGATACATTACCATTGATTTTCAGAACAAGATTTCATACAGCGACTAAAGATATTGTATCAAATAGCTTATATATCTCCCCAAACCCAACGTCCGACCATTTTAGCATTTGGACTGATACCGAGGTAAGCAAAGTAGAGATCTATAATTTGATAGGTAAAAAAATAAAGTCCATTAATAATAATTATTACAATTTTTACAATGTATCCGATTTGAGAAACGGTATGTATTTGGTAAGAATATTGGACAATTCAAATAAGGTGATTAAGGTAGTTCGACTCAATATTACCAAAAATCGACCTTAAAAATACACTTGAGACAAACAGATACTAATCTTTATCATCTGTTTGTATATGGAAAGACAACTACCTTAGTTGCAAAAAGAGCTGCTTAAAAAGGCAGCTCTTTTTGTTTAAGTGATCCCCGGTATTTTTTTTCAGCTTTTGCAGCATAATGTAAAATATTTGCATCAATAAGAAGTATAATAGAAAAATGAGATAAATTATTCTATATATTACATATTTTTATAATAAGTAGAGGTGAAATAGTTAAATATTGTTAAAAAATTATTAATTTTGATTTTATTTTGCTACATTTGTATCGAGAATACGTCAATATAATACAAAAGGACTGATGAAATTAAGAATTTACATACTTTTATTTTTTGTTTTTGGAATAAGTTTTGTGTATGCACAAAGCTCTAAAAGCGGGGATATAAAGATAGTAAAAAATCATATTTCCGGTAACCATAATAGTATTAGGATTTACCCCAATCCGGTCATGGATTTTTACAAAATTGACTCTAAAGTAACTATAGGAAAAATTGAGATTTATAATTTAATAGGAAAAAGAGTAAAGACTCAAAATAATGATAGAGACGGCGTATTCGATACTTCCGGTCTTAGAAACGGTATGTACTTGGTGAGAATATTTGACCAAAAAGGTAAAGTATTAAAAGTTTTAAGACTCGGAGTGAATAACGAATCCCCATAAGTTGCATTTCGATACTCGTCAAGACAAGACCAAATAACTAAGTTTGTATCGCAGAAGCAAATACCTATAAAGATATGGTGGTTACCCTCAAAACCATGATAAAGCCAATAAAAGAAAATCATTTATAGATAAATAATAGAAAAAAGAATATATAATTTAGTACAATTTAAACTAAAGATTATTAGATTTGCGCTTTTAATGGTGTAATATTCAATTATTTTATAAATTAAAAACTATGGCTAAAATTAAATTTGAATACATTTGGATAGACGGATACAAACCTGAGGGAAACTTCAGAAGTAAAACTAAAGTTATCGAAATGGATTCATTCGATGGTGACGTATCAAAATTACCTGAATGGGCTTTTGACGGTAGTTCAACAAAACAAGCCGAGGGAAACTTCTCAGACTTGTCATTAATTCCGGTAAGGTCTTATCCTGACCCCGGTAGAAGAAATGCTTTTTTTGTTTTGTGCGAAGTTTACAATCCTGACGGAACACCCCATGAGAGCAATACTCGACACGATCTTGAAGATCAAGAAGACATGTGGATTGGGTTTGAGCAAGAATATGTTATTACTGTTGATGGCAAACCATTAGGATTTCCAAAGGGAGGATTCCCTGCTCCGCAAGGTCCCTATTATTGTGCCGTTGGTACAGGTAGAGTTGCAGGCAGAGAATTTGTTGAAGCTCATTTGGATGAATGTTTGGATGCCGGACTTGGTATAAGCGGTATCAATGCAGAGGTAATGCTCGGACAATGGGAGTATCAAGTATTTGCAAAAGGCTCGCTAAAAGCCTGTGATGACTTGATGATATCAAGATATATGCTACACAGAATGGGAGAAAATTACGGATATACTATTGATTTGCACCCAAAACCTATTAAGGGAGATTGGAATGGCTCCGGGATGCACACCAATTTTTCAAATAAAGAGATGAGAGAAAAAGGAGGAAAAGAAATGATGACTCAAATATGTGAAGCTTTTGCTAAATCTCATGAAGAACATATGGAAGCCTATGGTTCTGATAATGACCAAAGGCTAACAGGGCTTCATGAAACTCAAAGTATAGATACATTCAGCTATGGAGTTAGCGATAGAGGTGCATCTATCAGGATTCCCTCTTCAACAGGCAAGACTTGGAAAGGGCATTTGGAAGACAGAAGACCTGCGTCTAACGCAGATCCGTATTTGATATTGAAAAAGATTCAGAAAACGATGAAAAACGTTAAGTTTTAACTTATCAAAGGCTGTCACTTAAAGGCAGCCTTTTTTATTGAATATCGAGCACTTTGTGTATCTGAAGACTCAATTTCCAAACAGGGTTATCAAGACAATAATTCAGTGTTTTTTTAACATTGTCGTTCGCTGTATTCTCTTCTTTTGGTTGTAGATAGAAGTGGTTAAAATCCAATTTTTCGAAATAAGGCAAGTCAAGATTATTTTGAGGATACACTACCTTCAATTCATCTCCGGATTTTTGAATGAATTTTGATCCGGCTTTTGGGCTAACGGTGACCCAATCCATTCCTTTGACTACCGGTACAGTCCCATTTGTTTCAAGCGCAAGAAAATAATTGTTTTGGTGAAAACCCCTCACCAAATCTTCGTCCAATTGCAATAATGGCTCTCCTCCTGTCAACACTATAAACTTACATTTGGAGGCTGCTTTTATTCCTTTTATTTTATCCAATAGCTCCTCTGCATCATAGACACCTCCATTGTCTCCATCAACCCCTCTAAAATCAGTATCACAGAACTTACAAATAGCATTAGTCCTGTCTTTTTCTAAACCTGACCAAAGATTGCAACCAGAAAACCTCACGAAAATTGCCGGTTTGCCTGTATGAAATCCTTCGCCTTGAATAGAGTAAAATATTTCTTTAATTCTGTATTTCTTATCGCCCTTTTTCAATATCACTTATCGTTTTAATAATAAAATTCTTAATATCGGTAGAAATATCAAAAGTCTCACTAGGAATTATTTTGGTAGTATATCCTTGCTTATCAATATAAAACAGTCTAGGGTATCCCAAACTACCTGCATACATCATCTCCCCGAAAACTTTGCTATTGAACATTATATTATAATTCTGTTTTTTCCCTTTATAATAATCGAGCAATTTTTTCCTGCTTGAATTGGAAAAAGCAAATATCACAATATCATCACCCAATATTTTTTTCAAATCATCGAGAGCATTTAGTCCTTCAACACAAGATGCACAATCTTCATTTATAAAATATAACACAACAGATTTCCCTCTATAATCCAAAAGATTGTGATTAACACCAAATATATCGGGAGCAAGAAATATTTTTGCAGGAGTATATAGCAAATTTTGTATAACAGCGCCTACTGGTGGACTAAAAGGCTTAATGATAACTTTATTTGTTGAATCCGCCATTTCAAATTGCCCCAAAGCAATCGAAGCTGATATGACAAAGTAGATAAAAACAATTTTTTTTAATATACTATTCATTGAGCAAATATTGTTTACAAAGAAAAAGGCAAATTAGTTAACTTGCCTCTAATCTGAAATGTAAAAATAAGTATAATTATTTTACTCTATACCATATTTGTGTTCTCCCGAACAGAGAAAATCCGATATATCCTCTTACTTTCAATTTGTCTTCTGATTCCAGAGAAATTTTACAACTATATACTTTCCCATTAGCAGGATCCACTATTTTACCATCATCCCAAACTCCGTCACCGTCGGATTCCAAATCCCATAGTATATCAACATCGAGCAAGCTTTTACCGTTTTTGTCACCCGGACAGCCATCACATGTACTAGTAGTAGCTTTGGGCAATAGTTTCACTACCCTACCGAAAACTTTTCCGTCTTTTTTATAAATTTTCACATGAGACTTTGGTTCACCCGTTTTATCATCTATGGTTTTCCAAACTCCGAGTACCGATTGACCAATTGCTATCTGAGCGAAGAAAATCATCGCCAATACAAGAGCTAAGTTTTTAATATTTTTCATCTATAAAATTTTTAAGAATTAAACAATATCCTCAAATATAAACAAAAAAATATAAAAATCATTGCATAAAGCATTAAAATTAATAACTTATTAACATCGAACTCCTTTTGAATTAGCATGAGGTGCATTAAAAATATACCAAAACGAGTTTATTTTACAATTTACAATACTCTATTCCTCTTTATTCTCATACAAATGAGGCAAATACTTTTCCTTGATTATTTGCTCCAATTCTTCAGCAACTTCCGGATTATCTTTAAGAAACTGTACGGCTGCAACCCGTCCTTGAGCAATTTTAGTATCGCCGTATGCATACCAAGACCCGGACTTTTTAATCAGATCCAAGTCAACAGCTATATCGAGAATCTCTCCAGTTTTTGATATCCCCTCTCCATAAATAATGTCGAATAATGCGAGTTTAAATGGGGCAGCAAGTTTATTCTTAGCAACCTTCACTTTTACGGGATTACCGATGATATTACCCTCTTTATCCTTTATTGCAGCACCGGCTTTACGGATATCCAATCTTACAGAAGCATAAAATTTCAATGCATTACCTCCGGTAGTTGTTTCAGGATTTCCAAACATTACACCAATTTTTTCTCTCAACTGATTTATAAAAATACACGTTGCTCCGGTTCTTCCAATAGTACCCGTAAGTTTTCTAAGAGCCTGTGACATCAATCTTGCATGCAATCCCATCTTGGAATCACCCATTTCGCCTTCTATTTCACTTCTCGGTGTCAATGCAGCAACAGAGTCAATCACTATAATATCGATAGCTCCCGAACGAATCAAGTTTTCCGTTATCTCCAAAGCTTGTTCGCCATTATCAGGTTGTGAAATCAACAGATTATCAATATCCACACCGAGAGCTTCCGCATAATTTCTGTCAAAAGCGTGTTCTGCGTCGATAAATGCCGCAATACCCCCTTTTTTTTGTGCTTCTGCTATGGTGTGAATGGCAAGTGTGGTTTTACCTGAAGATTCAGGACCGTATATTTCAATCACTCTACCTCTGGGTAGTCCACCTATTCCCAAAGCTATATCCAAGCCCAAAGACCCCGTTGGTATAGTATCTACATTAACAATGGCTTTATCACCCAATTTCATTATAACTCCTTTACCATATGACTTTTCCAATTTATTGATTGTCATTTGGAGTGCTTTTAGTTTCTCTTTATTATCTGACATATTTTTATTTTTGCATTTTTTTTAAAACGTTAAGGGCAGACAGAAAACAAATTAAGAATCAATAGCTTCCTGTAAAAATAATAATGCCCAATCGCTATTATATAGATTTATTTTTTAAATATATTACAAATTTACATAAAATGAATGATATTTTGGTACAAAGCATTTGTTTTTAATAAAACGATATCGATTTTTCACAAAATGAGACTATTTCGAGGACAAAAAAAACACTTACACATATAAAAATATAATATTGTATTTTTTATAATATATAATGATTTTATCATATTTGTTCAAAATGCCTAAAATAAGGCATTTGTAAAGTTTTTGTTATTTTTTTTTGTATAATTGATTTTTATTATACCTTTGCCGTGCAAAAATTATTTTTATTAATTAAAAGTTAACAAATGAACAAAGGAGATTTAATTAAATTGGTAGCTGAGAAAGCAAATATTTCAAAAGCTCAAGCAACAGAAGCAATCAACGCTACATTTGACGGAATTCAAGACGCTTTGACTAAAGAAGACAAGGCTGCATTCATAGGATTTGGCACATTTTCTATTTCAAAAAGAAAAGCAAGAGTAGGTAAAAACCCTGCAACAGGTGCTGAATTGAAGATACCAGCAATGAATCTTGTTAAATTCAAGCCTGGAAAAGCGTTGAAAGATGCAGTAAGATAGTTTGATTAACTACAAATCAAATTTTAAGAGCAATCTTCGTATGAGGATTGCTCTTTTTTTGTGGGTATTTTAGTTGTTTAATATGTGTCTTTCATCCAATTATACGGTTTTCTTTTTATCCACATTCCTCTTGTAAAATCGGGAAAATCTTGCGGAGCACCGTTATTTTCAATAGACATTTCGGACAATGGAGTAACTGAGCTCCAAGCAGCTGCATCATAGACATCTAAAGGAGGAGCAATATTCTGTTTTGCGGATTCAACAAAAGCATTCAGTACAAAGAAATCCATTCCTCCATGACCGGCTCCTTCCGCGTGTTTGCCGAATTTTTGCCACAATGGATGATCGTATTTTTCAAGCCATTTGGTAGCTTCTTCCCAATGATGTGGTTTTGATACCCCCTCTACATATATCCTATTTCCATCTACTTCCCACAATCCTTTAGTTCCCTGCACTCTAAACCCAAGTGAATACGGTCTGGGAAGATTAGTATCGTGAGTAAGAATAATTGTTTCCCCGCCTGCTGTTTCGATTGTTGACGTAACTATATCACCGAGTTTAAATTTCAATTTAGCATTAGGGTGATCTTCTCCCCCGTTTTCTACGATATAATTGTGCAATCCCCGGGTTTTAGTAGCATTTGAGCTCAGAGAAACAAATCTATTTCCCCTGTTGATATTATCCATTGTCGCTATTGGTCCCAGACCATGAGTAGGATATATATCAGCATTTCTCTTCAATGAATGTTGCGTACGCCAAGCAGACTCCGATATACCTTTTGCTCCAAACTCCACCCCTTTACCGTAGGCTGTTTTACCATCATTGAGTTTAACTTTTCTAAGATCGTGTTGATATCCACCTCGCAGGTGAACCAATTCACCAAACACACCCTGTCTTACCATATTCAAAACAGCCATTACATCTCTACGATAATTAACATTTTCCAAAATCATCATATGTGTACCCGTTTGTTCATGAGTATTGACAAGATCCCAGCATTCTTCTAATGTATTTGCTGCCGACACTTCCACTCCGGCATACTTCCCTGCAAGCATAGCATCTTTTGTCATACGTGTATGCCAAAGCCAAGGGGTAGAACTTATCACGGCATCCACCTCTTCCAATTCCAAAAGATTGCGGTAATCATAATCATTTTTACCAAAAACCAAAGGTTTTTTACCGCCTTTCTTTGTTATAATATCCGTAGCTATTTTTATTCTTCTTGGATCTGTATCACATATCGCCGTCACAATAACATCATCCCTATCTAACAAATTATTCAAATGGTTAGTCCCTCTCAAACCGACTCCAATCAATCCCACTTTTAGTTTTTGCTTAGAAAATACATTTCCAAAAGCAAATTGGGGAAAAGCAGCCAATCCTGTGCCTACCACTGCGGTTTTTTTAAGAAAAGATCTTCTTGATTCTTGATTTTTCATTCTTGATATATTTTTTTGAGTTATCGTACAAAGTTACTTATTATTTTAAGTGTAGCAAAATTATAACCAATATTCATTATTATTATATTGTGATATTTATAAGCCGTATTTCATTTTTGGCTTATATCTGCATTTAACAGACCGGATTTAACCCGCATTATTCATAAGTATTTCTATTACGAGCTCAAAATACCGGCTAAAATTTCTTGTTTTCGTACAGGTACTTTCTATCTAAAAAAATAATTTCTATAAATATAATTAATAATCAGAATGGGCAAAAAACCAAAAACAAATCCAAATACTTGTCCTAAAATACTCATAGCTGCACCCGCATAAAATACGGAAAATATAGTATCTCCTTTAAAACCGGTATCTATATATATCATCGCAATACCAAATACAAATAAAAAGACAAGCATGGACAGATAGAGTACTACAGACTTGTACAACCAATTATTTTTCAGATTTAATATTGGATATTGCAAATACACAATGGGCATCGAAATCAAAACAGCTACTCCTAAAGAATCATACGGAAAATCATTTTCTTTTCCATTATTAAAGTAAATAATAAGAGAAATAAATATTGTTACCAATAATAAATTAAGTATGAAAAATAGAAAGTGTTTTTTGCTCATATTATCATTTTTACAACAACGAGATACCCCATATACAAAAAAGTCGATTATTTCAATTCAAGAATTGCCTTTTCAATCAATTCATCTTTGGTCAAGTCGCTCCAATCCAATATTTTTATTTTCTTTAAAAAGATTTTCTACCCAATTTAACCTCTTTAACAAGTACTTCCCCATTTCTAAAAATCTCTAATTTCACGGTTTTTCCTGCATTTTTCCTTATTAGAGTTCCCATTTGAACTCCGGAATTGAGTATTGGTTCATCATTTAAAGAAAGTAGAATATCACCACGATACAATGGCACTTTTGAAGCAGGAGAATCATTCCTGACAGCCCAAATAATTGCTCCATGGTTTATCTGTAATTTTTGTTTGGTTTCATCATCCAAATCCGTAGCTTGAACACCCAAAGCAGGTGGATAATTTGTTTTGGCCCAAAAGCTGGCATAATAAGAATTGACTTCCACTTCTTTTTCGTTATTCTCTTTTGGAAGCACCACAGCAACTTGACCGTGTGGAACAGCATAATAATTTCTTTGATCCAAAGGAACACGCCAAATATTAAGAGCTTTAGCTGTACTCACCACTTTATTTTCCTTAGATTTATTATTTTTTTTGTTATTGGCTTGATATTCTAAAATTGGGATGCCGGGAGTTATATTTGTAGTTACTTTTTCTTTTGTTTTCTTTCCTTTTGAGTCAAATTCAACCGAATATTGAATAGTTGGCTGATAACCGGAAGTAAATACCGTCTTGTTATCCACAACAACAGGATATTTTGAAACAGGAAAAGCAGGCGACGGGTTGTCATAAACTTTCTTAGTTCTCTCAAACTTTTTATGGATTAAAACCAAACTGGCACCAATCTTTTTCGCTAAATCTATTGCTTGACCTTTATCGTTAAAATCTTCGCTTTCAATATACGCTTCTCCCATATACAAATAACCATCTTCAATGGCACCGATTGTTTCAAGTTCAGGGTTTTGTATATACAATACTTTAGGATTATCAGTTTTTTGTATTACATCTTTTCGATAATGTTCCAACGATTTGTCAGGGACAAAAGCCTTTTCAAAAAGATTTGCACAACTTGTTAATGATAATACAAGTAAAATAAAAATTGCTTTTATAGTTTTTTTTGTTTTCATTTTATGTATATTTTAGTTTTATAATATCTTCCTAAATCATTTTTTTAAGAATCGATTTTTTACAGACATTTCCACGTTGAATCGTTATTTAATCCCAAAATTACTGAGAAAATAGCAATCTATATTTTCCGGCAGTATTTATCTCACTTTCCTCAACTCCCTCGGCGACTGAAGCATTAGGTGAATATTGTTCTCCATCAAAAACAAGCTTTCTGTATTTTCCATCACTCCACACTACTATATCAGGATACTTTTTCCCTGCCTCTATGTAGATTGGTGTATTAACGACTGTTGTCTTACACAATGCAGTACCTAATTCATTTATAATATACATATTACAACCTCCACTTCCACATTCTTGCATCCCGGAAATAGCCAATAAAATATATTCTTTAGTTTGCGGATTGCTATCAAATTCTATTTCTTTTATTGCGTAGTCAGAATTTTTTGGCATTTCTTCTTTGGCATAGTTTTTCTTTAAAAAATTAACTAAGGGCAAATTGTTATTCCTGTCATTTTCAATTTCATAAACAATCTTTTTAAAATCATTGACCAAAAATTCGTCAATTGTTCCTCCGTGATCTTTATCATAATGCAAAAAGGGAACATTTTTTGATTTCAGAAATTTTATTTCTTCATTAGAAAGCCTTCCTACTTGGTCATCTTTATAACCGTAAAAATAGACCACTTTACTTAAATCTTTTTCTCTTAAAAGTTGTGTAAATCGTTTATAGCCCAAACCTGCAGCCAATATCGACGTGTTTTTATCTCCAATTGTATTTCCTCCTCCCATTCCGGCTTCTTCAGCTGTAAATTTGACAATTTCAGGCTCTCCGTGTTTATATTTGAATCCGACATAATTGCCTTTGGCAAATTCTTGCCACACCTTATCCGGCATATCAAGACGACCTACTACTATTATATATTTATCAGCATTAGAGGGATAATTTGCCAATAAATCCTCCACGACAAAAGCCCCAAATGAAATTCCCAAAACAATCACTCTACTGCCTTTACTTTTAAAATAATTGACTACTTCAGCGAGTATTCTTACAGATTCCGAATCATATTTTTTAGCATCTTCAAAATTGATAAGCTTGCTCTCAAATTCCTTTGTTCTCAATGTTTGATACTGGTGTACATTAATTAAAAACACACTATCAAAACTGATTTTTGCTTGAATTAAAGAATAAGCATTTTCGAAATTATGAAGAGATGTCATTGGACCTCCCTGTGCGTTTATAATAACTGTGTTTGCTTTTGGATTTCCGAGAATTACAATATTTTTTGATATATCTTCGGGGAGTCCGGGAAGTTGTTGTTTTAATACTTCGGAAATGGAGTCTATTTCTAAATCTTTTTTTGCAATTAGAGCTTCGGCTTCCTCTTGGGAGGGACCAAAAAGTGAAGCGCATGAAACCATTGCTATACTCAACAATAAAAGCAGAAAAAGATATTTGTATTGTTTCATATTATTTTTTTTCGAATACTTACTATTTTAATAAAAAACAAAATTAGCTCAATCTTCCAATATTGAACTAATTTTGTCTTAACTTTCTACCAGCATTATAATCTAAATACTAATCCCAAAGAGATACTTCCAAATTCATATTGGGATGTATCTGTTTTGTCTTTTGCATCAATACTATAAAAAGATGCTTGTAAAGTTGTGCCGGAAGTTATATTATAACCTAATGACGGACGTATATAAAACCCACCTTCATTTCCTTTTGGAGATAGCCCAATACCATATCCCACATCAGTTCCTAAGACCAACCTATCAGCTATTGTGAAACGAAAACTGGCTGCAACAGGCAAAAATTGTGTGTTTTCATAAGAAACGGTTTTATCATTTTTACCCTTAAAAAACAAATATCCGGCAGATGCACCAACTTTTAAATTATTTAGATATAAAAAATAATAATTGGCTTCAAATCCAACTGTATAATCCGTGAATTTTTCAACAACATTACCAACCGGTAATCCGGCATTGATTCCCACCTCAAAATTACTCTGAGCATTCACGGATAAACCGACACCTAAAAACACTAATAAAATTAAAATTGTTTTTTTCATTTTCTTTATTTTTTGATTAATAATGGCGCAAAGATATTTGTATTAATGTCATTAAATAAGAAAATATGCTGTTTAATTGTCCTAAAACATGATTTCAAGACACATTTTATGTTTTAAAACTATACTTGTTTCTTCTTGAATTGAGCAGGAGTTAAACTTGTATTAGTTTTAAATGCAGTATAGAAAGCGCTTCTGGATTTAAAACCGGTTTCATTAGCAATCCCCTCAATAGAGTATTTGTCATATTTTGCATCTCTTAGTAATTCTTTTGAGTATTCAATTCTAATGGAATTGACATAGGCTTTAAAATTCATATTACTACATCCGTTTATCGCTTGGGATACTTTAGCTGCCGGAATATTTAAACTCTTTGAAACATCTTGAATGGATAAATCAGGATTTGTGAATGTTTCCTTTTTACTAACATGATTTTTTATCCTGTCAAAATCTTTTGAAAAAGACTGATGATTAATTGTTTTTTTTGGATTTGACCCCGACAATTTTATAGATGAAAAATCAAACATTCCAATATGATAAAACCCCCGGTAAACAGTCCAAAAGGTTAAGCCCAAATAGTATAACCAAAAAACAAAAGCCAACCATTTTGGGTAATAAAAAAACGGGAATACTACTAAGAAAAAGCCCAATAGCATATCAGCCCAAATATAATTTCTCACCCACTTTATTTGCCCTTTTAACAGTTTATTGTACTTGTCACCATATTCTTGCAAGTGTTTTTTTATCCATTTCAATATATAAATGGAAAATACTAACATATATATATTGCCTAATATTATATGCCAGACATATAGCTTTGAATGTAAAAACCCTTGAATATTAAATATAAACAATATGAGAAAAAATATAAATTCGAAAAATCCAAATAGAAAAAAGTATTTCGGAAGCGTCTTCTTATTGAAATAGGCAAGTTTTTGAACATACATCAACAAAAGAGGATGCCTCAATAATAATAAATTAATAGGCAGTAATTCAAGCCTGGGATTTCCCCTGAAAGCCGGGAAAAGATTTAAAAGAATCCCAATAGACTCGGAAGAGTACACCAATAAGTATAAGCCTAAAAATAAAATACTACTATTTTTCTTATTTGTTTTTGATATGAAAACAATACTAAAAACAAGACATAAAATGGCTGCTACTACATCTATTAAATCCGAATATTCTTTTATAAATATCATTTACTTCTTTTACTAAACATCTTCAAAATTTTAGACTGTGTTTCCCCAATCTGAAGATGATTTCCTTCCTTTATTTGTTATTGACAAACAAAAAGTGACGTTCCTTCAAAAGGCGTATTTCATTTTTTTTATAAGAATATATTTTTTCCCTTTTTTGTCAACAGCATTTTCCATCGTGTATTTTTGACTATTAATCATGGATACGGCTTGCATCATATCCAGTTTTTCTCCTTTTTCATTTCTTATATCACTATCGGGAGAGAGCATTACAGGTTCACCGGTAAACTCGGCTTTGCTTTTTGAAGAATCTTGGTTTGTACCATTGATCGCATTCTGTAATTTATCTTTAATATCACTACTTAAACCCACAAATTTACTCTTAATTACGCCATTTTTAATAATATAATGAGTGGGGAAACTGTTGACTTGATATAATGTAGCAATGTCCCGGGCATCCGCAATAATATTGTATTTGAAAGGAGTCTTTTTTAAGAAAGGCATGATGCGCTCCTTTTTATCTGTCGATAATCCCAAAAATATGACGTCTTTGTTTTCTTGGACCAATTCATTTAATTCCGGCATCTCTAAAACACAAGGTTTACAAGCTGTAAACCAAAAATTCAATACTACTGTTTTGTCATTCAAAGCGGATAATTCATACCTTGTGCCATTCAAATCTCTCACTTCAAAATCAGGAGCTTTCCGGCCTATTTCCTCGTCAGATGAATTTTCAAACATTTTCATCAATGCGGCTACTTGTTCTTTGCTCGCCCTTTGAAGTTGCGCTTCAACTATCTTCCCGTCTTTAATAACAGGGGTTGCCAAATATTCGCCACTTGCCAATAGTTTGTCAAACTCTCCATTGGAGATAATATTTCCCTCAGGGTCTTTTTTAATGGTTTTGGCGGTAATGGTTAAACCTGATGAGCTATTGTCCATAATTTGTTCCTGTCCCGAAGTTTCCTGCCCGTTATTTTGTGCATTGGAATTAAAGGGTAGAGCTATTACAATAACAAAGGCAATTAATAAATTTAAGATTGTTTTTATATTCATTTCATTTTATTTTGTTGATTATATCCAACGTATTTTTTGTAAAACAGATTGTGCAAGGAACAAGTTTAATGGACATTTTGTATTCGTAGTTCATTATATGAATACTACTCTTTTACTATCTTGATAAACTTCACTGAAGAATCTCTAAATATCACTTTAACCAAATAAACTCCCTGATCGATACCGGTCGTTTCAACTGAGTTTTTGTCTGCACTTAAAGAATCAAAGGAATCTATTTTACTTCCCAATATATTGTATATCTCGACCGTTTTGATATTTCCTGTTTTGCTGACAATATTCAGCTCCGTATCAAATGGATTGGGATATATTTTTAACCCCAAATCCTCTTGATAATCATCAGCCTTTAGAAGCATATCATATTCGATGATATAATACAAATGATTATAATTATATGAATCATCCAAATCATTCCATTTACCATAATTGTCATGAAAACTGTCGATTGTTAAAGTTAATTTGTCTTGATCCCCCGAATTGTCCGGCTCAAGAGGGTAGATTCCCCAATTTGTATAAGCATCATTTACACTATGTCCTGTTTCGTTGCCAATCCAAAATTGGTCACCCTTATTATCATTATCACCGTCCCATATCCAGTTGCCCTCTTGCTTAGAATCTGTTCCTCCAAGCCAAACCGCCGCTGTTCCAAACTCATTGGTCGTGCTCAATTCGTCAACATTTGCATTTTTTACAATTTGATTAAAAATTTCATTTTGCTCGTCCTTGTCATTTATTTCTGCCAAATAACCATTTACACTAAGGGCACAATTAACTGCCTCGATCCACTTTTTATTTTCTTTAACTATATCATAAGTATGCCCGTTGTACTCAAAACGATAACTATTGGCAGGATTAAAGCACTGACCGGAAGAAAAGAAAGGTAAAATCATAAAGCCCATTAAAATCGGTAGTTGTATTTTCATAATTTGTATTGTTTTAAATTTTGCCCAAATACTTAGAATAATAATAGTATATCAAAGTCGTAAAAAATAATAAAAACTTACAATTCTATACTTCTAAAAACGGATAATCCGTATATCCTCTTGCCGTACCGCCTCCAAAAAGCGTATGTGTATCACTGATTTCATTCATTTTAGCATTTAATTTAACTCGTTTTGGGTAATCGGGATTGCTTAAGAAACTACGTCCGAAACCCACTAAATCTACCAAATTCTCACCTAACAATTCATTCGCTTCTTCTGGTGTTTTGTTTCCTGTAGCAATGATAGTTTTGCCAAAAGTTTCTCTTAACTGAATTCTGAAACCATTTGGAATCTCGGGTGCATCATCCCAATCTGCCTCACATAAATGGATGTAGGTTATTCCAATCTCCTCCAATTTTTGAGTGGCCAACATTATGGTTTCCAAAATTTCAGGATCATTCATATCTTTAAAGCTGATGAAAGGGGACAAACGAACACCTGTCTTTTCAGTCCCTATTTCATTGCCGACCGCTTGGGTGATTTCAGTTAATAGTCTGATTCGATTATCCTGAGTTCCTCCATACTCATCAGTTCTCACATTCGAATTACTACGTAAAAATTGATCAATTAGATAACCATTGGCTCCGTGAATTTCCACTCCGTCAAAACCTGCTTCAATCGCATTTTTTGCACCAATTCGAAATTCCTCAATAACTCTTCTAATATCTTCCTTTGTCATGGCTCGTGGTTCTTCAACCGGCACAAAGGTAGCATCTCCATTGGGTGCTCCATTAAAAATATAGACTTGGGTGTCTTTGGCTATTCTAGCTGAGGGAGCAATGGGTTGTAGCCCGTTAACTTGTGAAGACGAAACCCGACCAACATGCCATAGTTGTAAAAAAATTTTACTCCCTTTTTCGTGAACTTCACCGGTCACTAATTTCCATCCCTCGATTTGCTCTTGTGTATATATTCCCGGTGTTTTGGCATAGCCTTTTCCTTGTAGAGATACTTGTGTGGCTTCTGATATGATTAATCCTGCTGTTGCTCTTTGACCGTAATATTCTGCCATTAATGCATTTGGAATATCTCCCGGTTGTGAACTTCTCGAACGGGTCATTGGAGCCATTACAAAACGGTTTTTTAATTCAATACCGTTCATATTGTACGGTGTAAATAATTTATTTTTACTCATCATCTTGTTTTTTTTTCATAATTACTCAATTCTATTAAATTACCGTCAGGGTCTATAATGTATATGGACTTTATAAGTCCATTCGCTCCCGTTCTTCCAACAATTCCTTCAATAACAGGAATCCCTTTCTGTTTTAATTCTTGCAAAACATCTGTCAAATTTTCTTTAACAATAAAACATAAATCTAAAGAGCCGTCAGTAGGATTAAGAGCCTTTGGGACAAAATTATTATCCAACGGATGAAGATTTATTTTTTGATTTCCAAATCCTAAAGCCTTTCTTCCTTGTCCAAAGCTGATTTCTTTCATCCCAAGAACATCAGTATAAAAGTGTATTGTTTTATCAATATCTTTACAGGTCAAAACAATATGATCTATGTTTAATATATTCATCATTTATTATATTCTATTTCCGAATTATCAACAGGTGTATTAGGGTCGTCCTTTATCATTTTGGCAATTTCATCTTTACGCATAAATACAACTCCTTTGTGTTTTTTGGCATATTGAATAAACTCATCTACTACATGTACGATTGAGGGGGCACCTCCAATTCTATCGTGCAGACTAATGCTCATCATTCGTCTTCTGTGTGCTCCTTCTTCATATAATTGGTCAAATTCGGCTTTTAATTGTGCCAAAAATTGATCTGGACTCCAATTTTTTCCTGCGATATTTACAATGTCATTATTACGCAAGATATAAGGCATCACTACAAACTTCTTGCCCCTAACCATTGTAATAAAAGGTTCGTCTCTACTCACATCATCAATATGATATAAAAAACCAAGTTCTTGTAATACTTTTAGCGTATTCGGACTTCTACGCAGCCAGTTGCAGTTGTAGCCAATGCCTCTTTGTCCTGTAATGGCTTCAACGGTGTCGATTCCTTTTTTTACAAATGCCAATTCATCTTCATACGTAAGATTCCATTGGTCGCTCCAAGCAATACCATGTGCTGCAATTTCATGTCCGCCATCTGCAATGGCTTTGGCTACTTCGGGGTATTTAATGGCTGCTTCACCCACTACATGTGAAGTTACGTGGATGTTGTGCTTTTTCCAAAGATTTAACATTCTATAAATTCCTTCTTTTGCACCGTACCTGAACCAACTTTCGGCTGGCAAATCGGGTTGTCCTTTGGGTAATGGATTTCCCGAAAACGGACTTTCGGCTCCTTCCGGTTGCCCACTGGTTTCAAATTGCATAGAAAAGGATATAACTAACCGGGCATCATTTGGCCAAAAGGTTTTTGCTATTTTTTTCTCATTTTTATCATTATTTAATGTAAATGCCGACAGCGATATAAAAATGACAGCTATCAATGTTGTTGTTATAATTATTGTTTTCTTCATTTTCAATTTTATTTTATTTGTATGTTACTATTTCATTCAATTTTCTACGTGTTTTTGCTCTTGGTTCGTTGACTCTATATCCAAAAGCTACCATATAAGACAAACCGAATTTGCCTGTATCAATTCCAAAATCCTCCTTGAGTATTTTTTCGGTTTTCTTTTGATTAAACCCCTCTATAGGGCAAGAATCTATACCGATCATAGCAGCGGCAGTCATCATATTGCCGAGAGCAATATAGCATTGCTTTGATGCCCAATCAAAGATTTTTCTATCATCCGTCAAGTCAAAATCAGATTTTTGAAATACTTCAAACATCTCTCCCTTACCTTTTACCACATTCTCCGGCAATTGTTGCACATTTTCCATAAATTCTTTCAAATAAGGGCTATCATATTTCATTAGTGGACTTTTCAATGTTAAACCTATTATAAAATGACTGGCCGTATCCAATTTTGCGGTGGCGCCCCATGCATTGTCCTTTAATTTCGTTCTCAATTCTTTGTTTTGAACCACCACAAAATGCCAAGGCTCAAAACCAAAAGAGCTGGGCGACAATCTTGCTGTTTCTAATATAAAATTCAAATCTTCATCTGATATACTTTTGCTTGTGTCAAATAGTTTACAAGCGTGCCTGTACTTAAAGGCTTCCAATATTTTATTTTTGTCTATCATTTTTATTTATTTAATATGTTAATCTATCTATTTAATTATACTGAATAAGTCCAAACTAATTCTTGAATTTAATACTGTTATAAAATATAATGCAAAAGTATATTGATTAAATAGTTTTATTATTGTATATATTCATTATATATTTGTACAAATTAATCTTTTTATTATTATGGCAAAACGTTTTTTTATCACCAAAGACATAGATGTACTTGAGTTTGAATCAGTTTGTGAATGGGGCTATCCAAAACATAAGCACAACTTTTATGAATTAACTTTTATCATAAAAGGAAGTGGGCAGCATATTTTAAACGAAAGCATTATCGATTACAAAGAGGGTGATGTATTTTTCTTAACTCCAAAGGATGAGCATGAATTTGTTGTTGCTACACCTACAAAGTTTGGAATATTAAAATTTACAGAACATTTATTCTTAGAAAAAGCAAATTCAAGTTCGAGTACACATTGGCGAAAAAATCTGGATACTGTAATTTTTTATGCCAATATTATTCCTGAGAGTATTATTGCATACGACAAGGACAGGGAACAATTATTTGGTTTGTATAGAATGATCAAAAAGGAAATTGAGAACTCTCTTGTTTACGGCAGAAATGTATTGATTGAATTATTTGGAGCTTTACTTATTATTATTTCAAGAAATTTGAAGTCAAGTTTAAAGGAACTACCTAAAACCAATGTTTCAGAAAAAGAAAAAATAGATAGTATATTGACTTATGTAAGGCAAAATTTTTTAGATAAAGAACGAATTAAAATTAAGGTCATAGCAGAAGAATTTTATATGTCTCCAAATTATGTGAGTGTTTTTATTAAGAAACACGCAGGAATTTCTATCCAGCAATATGTAATTCAGACCAAAATAAAAATGGCTGAACGTTTATTAAAACAAACAAATCTAACAATCTCTGAAATTGCTGAAAAAACCGGCTTTGTTGATGCAAGTCATTTTAACAAAATCTTCAAAAAATACAAGGGAGTAAACCCAAGCGAATTTAGTGTTAAATAAAGTGTAAACACGAAATATTTTTTTCAGAATTGGATTAAGTTTTAGCGAAAACTAAATTTTCCGTCAAAAAGATCTGATAACATGTTGACAGTGAACAATATTATACGGTAGAAATAAATATGACAACTTGATTAAATCCGCGAAAATCAGTTCAATCAGTGTAATCCGTGTTCTATTTTAATGCTTTGAATGTTGGTAAATAACGGAAAATTGACTGTTTATAATATACAAGGAATATTAATATCTGAGCAAATTTTAAAACAAAATATTACGGAAATTGACCTTAAAAGTTTAGACTGTGGAATGTATTTTATTATAATCAGTATCGATAACAAGATTATTACAAAAAAAATAGTTGTTAAATAAAAAATATTTGCATATTTATCAATACTCTTTCTATCTATTGCCAGGTAATTAGAGCTGAAAGCCAAGTTTAAGCATTGTACGCTTGATCACGAAACTTCCGTTAGATAATCTAAGGTGTATTCTTAAACAAAGCACTTATTTCATTGTATTATTATCAAATAAAATATATCACTAATTTATTTCTTTCAATATGAAAAACAAAATTGTCATACTCCTTACAATCATAATATGTACTTTGAAATTGAACGCACAAAATACTATTGACTTACAGGGAAAATGGATTGTACAGCTCGATTCTTTCAAAACAGGAATTCAAAAAAAAGGTGTTTGGCACCTTGTAGATTTACCAGGGTCATTAGCTGAAAACGGATTGGGCAAAAAAACTAAAGGTTCTGATTTTGGCATTTTGACTCCTGCCTACAAATATATCGGTATTGCTTGGTATCAAAAGGAAATTGATATTCCTGAAAAATTCAAAAACAAAGAAATTAGTTTATTTTTAGAACGTGTTTTGTGGGAATCTACCGCATATATTGACGGAAGAGAAATAAACAAACAAGATGCTTTGGGAACACCGCACATACATCCTTTAGGTATTTTAAAACCGGGCAAACATGTTCTGACGGTCAAAATCAACAATGACATGATTCATAATATCGGAGATAAAGGGCATGCATATAGTGATTACACTCAAAGTATTTGGAATGGAATAGTTGGTAAAATAGAACTACAAATTAAGGATAAAACACATTTTAGTTCAATTCAAACTTATCCCGACGTTGATAGGGATTTGCTCAAAATTGACATCACATTAATCTCCAATAGAAATCAAAAAGGTATTATAAAATTTAAAATACGAGAATTAAAAACAGGAAATATCGTCAAAACTTTTTCTGCTAATGAAAAATTCAAAAAAGGTACTAATAAGAAGAATATAGTCCTAACTCTTGGTGGTACACTTAAAAAATGGAGTGAATTTAATCCTAATGTTTATGTACTTGAAGCCTCTTTAATAACTAATAAATACAAGGACAGCTTAGAAGTCGAATTTGGCTTTGTAAAAATATCTCATGATAAACATCATATTTTAATCAATAATAAACCAGTTTTCTTAAGAGGAAATTTAGATTGTGTTCATTTTCCTTTAACGGGTTATCCCTCCACTTCTGTTAAAGATTGGGAACGGATTTTTAGGATTTATAAGGATTATGGGCTTAATCACGTTCGCTTTCATTCATGGACTCCACCCGAAGCTGCTTTTAAAGCTGCAAATAGAATTGGCATATACATACATGCTGAGGCGTCAATATGGATTGATTGGTGGATGAGTATAGACATGAAAGCCAAAGGTCGCCCGGAAATGGATACTAAAGGACATCCAAAGGGTTTGGGAAAAGATCCTGTAAGAGACCGGTTTGTGATAATGGAAATGAATAGAGTTGTTGATACATATGGAAACAACCCGTCTTTTACAATGTTTTGCATTGGAAACGAATTGGGAAATGCAGATTTTGATATTATGTCAAATTGGATTAGTGATTTAAAACAAAAAGATCCAAGAAGATTGTATTCTGCATCTACTGCAAGATTAGTTATGCCCACTGATGATTATTATGTGACACACTATATCAAGGGGAAAAGAGCTCGTGGACTCAATGGAGCCAAAACCGATTGGGATTTTGAAAAAGTGTACAGACAAATGGATATCCCAGTTATAGCCCATGAAATAGGTCAATGGCCTGTGTATCCGGTATGGGAAGAAACCAAAAAATATAAAGGAGTTTTAAAAGCGAGAAATTTTGAAGAATTTCAAAAAATGGCCCAAAAAAACGGTATTGATGACCAAGATGAAGATTTTAGAAGAGCTTCCGGTGCTTTGAATCAGCTCTTGTATAAATACGAGACAGAATCATTTTTAAGAACAAAGAGTTGTGCAGGTGTGCAATTGCTAAGTATGCAAGATTATCAAGGTCAAGGAGAAGCCTTAGTGGGCTGGCTTGATGCTTTTTGGGATAGTAAAAAAATAACCTCTTCTGAAAAATTCAGGCAGCATTTTAATGTAACCGTTCCTTTATTGAGAGTAAAAAAGTTTGTATGGGAAAATGATGAAACTCTGAAAGGGAAAATACAACTTTCCCATTTTGACAATAAAATAATCAATGAAGCAAATCTATATTTAACTGTAAAAAATCCCAAAGGAGAGCTTGTTTTTGATAAAAAATATATTGTTAAAAACATTGCTCCAGGTTCGTTGATTGATATAGGAAATTTTTCTTTTCCCTTATCTAATATAGCAAAAGCAACGGAATTACAAATTAATGCAAAACTCGAAGACACACCATTCAAAAACAGTTGGAAAATCTGGGTGTTCCCTCGAAAAACACCTGGTATTAACACTGAAGATGTATTAATATCCGAAGATTTAAACCCTGATATTCTCAATAAATTGGAAAATGGCGCAAAGGTTTTATTACTTGCTCATCATCTGGGTGATGATAGTACCAGCGTTTCGGTTGATTTTTACCCTTTGTACTGGTCTTTAACATTTTTTCCGGGACAAGGAAAAACAAGTATAGGTACTTTATTTAAGAAAGATCACCCTGCATTTAATTATTTTCCGACCTCCTATCACAGTGATTGGCAATGGGAAAGTTTAAGACAAAATACCAAAGGGTTTATTTTAAATGAGTTGCCAAAGAGTTATAAGCCTATCGCACAAGTAGTTGACGATTTTCATCGCAATAATAAAGAAGGAACAATATTTGAATTCAGTGTTGGAAAAGGAAAATTATTGGTCTGTGGATACGACTTGAATAAAGATACATTACCTGCAGCAAGACAACTCAAATACAGCTTATTGCGTTATATAAAATCAAAGGATTTCAATCCAAAATTTTCCGTAAAAAAAGATTTCTTGTCAAAACTCTTTCATAAGATACCACAAGCACATATTATCAGTTCATCAAATGGTTTTAAAAACGTATTGCTTGAAGTTGACGCTGCTGCTAATCTAAAAGAGCTTAATAAAAGTATATCTTGGAAACCTGAGGTGGACGAACTGCTTAAATCCTCCGGTAAGGTCAAGTACAAAGTTGTTGTTGACGGTACGTGGAAAGATGATATTGTTTCTGCATGGACCGGAAAAAATATGACAATAGAAATTGAGGTGCCCCAAGGAATCTTAGGAACATTTTATGTGCAATTCAACGACTGGAATAAACAGCAACGTGAAGGTTTTCTTGTTTTTGAAGGTCGTAAAGTTTTATTAAATAATCACACAGGAAATTCAGGAAAATGGGTACAATTTCACGTTATGCGAGAAGATAGCAACGACGGCAAGTTAGTCTTAAAAACAAAAGCCACAAAAGGAGGTAATCTAATGATATCAAAAATAGTGCTGGTAAAAAAATAGATGATATTTAAACTTTAACCATTTCACTCATCAATATTAAAACTTCCTTTCAGGCGGATATCTTCAGAAGAGCTTCCGATAAACACATTAAATTTTCCCGGTTCTGTTCTCCATTTCATATCCCTGTCCAATAGTTGTAAATCCTTTTTGGCAATAAAAAAATCAATGTGCTTTTCTTCACCTATTGTCAAATGAATCCTTTCAAATCCTCGTAATAATTTTTCATATTGGGTAACACTACTGACCTCGTCATTTACGTATAATTGCACCACTTCATCACCGTCATATGCCCCTGTATTCCTAATTATAAAACTGATGTTGAATCCGGGATTGGTATCATCCTTTACCTGATTTATTTTCAGGTTTGAATAGGTGAATTTCGTATAGCTAAGACCATACCCAAAGGGGTATAAGGCGCTTGCTACCCGTGTTATTCCCTGTTTACCTTCTTTCCCCTGCCCTGCTTGCGAAAACGGTTTAAAAGGAAAATTAAATGGAATTTGCCCGACGGTTTTCGGGGTTGTCACCGGCATTTTTCCACCCGGATTATAGTTGCCGAACAATACATCGGCAATAGCCGTACCTCCGTGTTGTCCGGGAAACCAAGCCTCAACAATTGCAGGTATATGAGCATCTGCCCAATTGACAGATAAGGGTCGTCCATTGATGAGCACCAAAACAATGGGTTTTCCGGTTTTGTGCAGCTCCATTAATAATTTTCGTTGATTACCGGGAAGATTCAGACTGCTTCTCGAATTATTTTCACCGACAATGGTTTCATCCTCTCCTAAGAAAACAATAATGACATCTGAACGCCGGGCTTTTTCAACCGCTTCATCGATTAGCTTTTTTTCCGCCAGCCCTATCTGTACCGGGTATAATTCCGATTCAGGCCAAGTATTTTTATCATATACCAGACATCCTTGGGCATAACTAAGTTGTGCTTTATTTTTGACATAATTCAAGATACCTTCAAAGCCTGAAATCACATCGATATGATTCGGTCCATATCGGCTCATTGATGTTTTTTCGTTTTTAGCCAACGGGCCACACACTAAAATATTTTTGTACTTATCCGGATTTAGAGGCAACATGCCTGACTCGTTTTTCAACAAGACCATCGATGCTCTTGATGCTTGCAAGGCTACCTTATTATGGGACGGTGTATTTATGTGTTCCGTGATGTTTTTTTCATTATGAAATGGTCGATCAAACAAGCCCTCCATGAACTTTACGCGTAACACATCTCTAACTCTATCATCGATGACATCCATTGGTATATCACCATCGGTGACCAATTCCCGCAAGGGGGTTAGAAAATTTTCCGGAGAATTGAATGTCGTTCTGACATTTAAACCCGCCAATACAGCCTGTCTTACTGCATCTTTATAATCCCTTGCCACGTGATGTTTATTCCATATATTTATCACAGCGTCAGAGTCCGAAGTCACATAGCCCTTAAAGCCATACGTTCTGCGCAGCAAGTCGGTCAAAAAATAAGAACTTCCCGTGACGGGTATGCCATCATAATCATTATAAGCACTCATTACCCCCATCGCCTTAGCTTCCATAAAAGCACGATTGAACGGATATAAATAAATCGTGTGCATCTCCCTCTGAGCTATATGCGGATCCGTGCGCACCCAGCCATCCCGTCCCCCTTTTGGAGCAGAATACACCGCAAAATGCTTTACGGTACTGGTAATTCCTTGCTCTTGGATTCCTTTGATTTGTTGCAAACCCAATTCTGCGACCAAAAACGGATCTTCACCATAGGTTTCTACTATTCTTCCCCAGCGTTGATCTCTGGCAACATCCAAAATCGGGGAATAAACATTATGATAAGACATGGCTTTGGCTTCTTTACCCGTTATATTGCCTATTTTTCTTACTAATTTTTTATCCCAAGTGCTTCCAATACCGATTTGGGCAGGAAAACAGGTTGCTTTGGCGTGATTTAAACCCCTTATCCCTTCGTTGGTAAATTCTACCGGAATACCTAAACGCGTCTGCTCAACGAAAAACTTTTGTACAGCATTTAGAGCAAAAACATGTTTTTCATATGGATACATATAGTCGGACTCGACAACTCCATTACAATGCTCATCGATGTTGGCCAATCCGTCTTTCCACACTTCATTTTTCCATTGGGGTGTTGGTAATTGATCTTTCAATACCCTCCCGTAACCGTATAGTGTAGCCATCTGGGCGGTTTTTTCCTCAATGGTCATCTGAGACAACAAATCCTCTATTCGCCTTGAGATTGATTCGTTGCGATTTTCATAAATATCTTTTTTATTGTTTTTATTAAAATCTATCCAATCTTTGTGATATATTGACCTCGATTGATTTGTTTTTATCACCATTCCTGGAACAGAAATATCTTCGGAATCATTATACATAGTGCCTATCTCTTCAATCAAATCTCCCTGTATAATAATTTTATTTTTTTCTAAATCAATCTTACTTGTTATATCAATTGCTTTTTTTGATAGTAAATCCTGACCATAAACCTTAATCTGCTTAGGTAAAGGCTCTGCAAATTCCAATGTCAAAGATTTGTAATAACCAAAAATACCTATGGGCTTTCCTATTTCGACTTCCTTTAATAGTATTTCTGCTTTAGGATGAATCCAACTGTTATCCGGCATTACCCGTCCTTCAGTTGCAATAGCCACAGCGCCATTGGGAAATTTTGAAGCCATGACGTAAGGTGCCAAATCTTTGAATTTAACTTCAGGTAATGCAATATTTCTACTCATGATAGCCGGTGCACTTTGCCTAACCATCTTACCGTGCGTGGGTTTATACCAAGTATCGCTTACATCAAAAACAATACTATCTATAAGAGTATGTTTTGATGCAAAGTAAGCACCATAACCTGCCGGCATCGGAGGAGCTATCCGTTGCCACATTGCTAATCTATCCATTTCGTTTAAACGTTTATCAACATGACGATCACCCGATATTTGCAAATGAAAGTCCTTTCCTTTGTAATTTCGAGGTGTTTTCATAGGGTGCCGTTTTACCGCTACAAGCAAACCCAATGCTGCAGCGACATTGCAATCATCTTGAATATTCAGATAGGCTTTGTATTCATTATTACCACAGGTTTCTTTCAATAGGTCATTTACACGTTGCAAGGTTGTAGTAGTCACTAATAGGGGAGCTGCATCATAAGTTCTAAAAACATCAGTATTTTTAATGATATTCAATGACTGTTCAACTTTATTTAAAGCTGTATTTGAGGCATCTTTTTGTTTCAGTAAAATAGCTTCCTCTCTGTTATAAATCGAGGGATATATTGACAATCCGGGTATATTCCATTTAAGATTTAACGGAGGGCATCCTGTAATTTGTTCTAATGTAAGTTTGGGGTATATTTCTTTTTTTATTTTTGATGCAAAAAAATGATTTGTGTCTCCTCCATCAACTTTCCAATACTCTACACCTGCATATCTACTCCATTCAACAAATTTTTTAATCTCCGCTTCCGTAGGATTTCCTCTTGTCCACAAACCTAAGCCTTTCCAACCTAAAGCTTTGATATCTTCATTCATTTGCTTTATTCTATCCTTTGGCGCTAATCGAGCATAGCGCGGAAAATCGAGTGTATCCATTAACAGCGTAAAAAAGGTATTTTCAGAAATACTCTTATCCTGCCATCCGTGATCGATTACAAAATAATAGTCACTTCGAGTTTTTGGTAGCATTACTACAGCCATACCTTGTTTTCCGAAAATATTTTCTTCGTTCATGCTTTCTCTCGCAGCTTTATTGGTATATATAGTGGCTGCATCCGGATTTATTACAGCTTGCCCCTTGTGAATTAAGTAATTTTGCCAATACCAAGTACACCAATAATTAGGAGCTTCACCAATAGTTGTTGGCACTAAATTATGAATTTCTTTTTGGGCAGCACAACCGGAAGAAAAAATTAGAAAGAAATAAATTAGAAAAACCGGGCACAATTTATTTTTTAGCTTGTTCCACACTTTGCCTCTAATTCCTAAAGGAGAACCCAACCAGCTGCGCGAAAAAATGAAATACGCTTTAAAAACTCTATGTAGCATTATCTTCAAAATTATTTATTTTCTTTATCCTTTATATCGCCCAACGCCTCAATTCTAAATCGATTTATTTTAGCCTGTACATGCTCTCTATTCATTATTGCCTTTATTTGAGCAACTACATCCGGATGTTTATAGGCTATATTCCGTAGTTCAGATATATCCTTTTTTAAATTGTACAATTCAATTTTTGTATTACCTTTAAATAAATCTTTTCGTATTCCTTTCCAATCACCCATTCTAACCGCTTGTTGACCGGTATAACTTGGAAACTCCCAGTACAAAAAGTCGTGTTTTTGTTGTTGGTTTGGTGTTCCCAATAGGGTCGGTAAATAGCTGAGCCCATCGGTATCTTTAGAAAGTTTTTGATTTGACAATTCAGCCATGGTAGGTAGAACATCATAAAAGGCAGAAATTAAATCTGTTTTCGTTCCCGGCTTTATATTTCCTGCCCAGGTGGCAATCATTGGGACACGGATACCACCTTCGTAGGTAAAACCTTTGGTATATCCATAAGTATCCCTAAAAGGTCCTGCGCTATTAAAAAATTTAGCATCTACTCCTCCTGTGTATGTTGGTCCGTTGTCACTTGTAAAAATTATCAAAGTATTGTCATATATTCCTAATTCTTTTAGCTTGGCCACAATTTCACCTACTTGCATATCCAAATAACTAATCATAGCAGCATAGGCAGCGTGTGGATACCTATTGGAAAAATAAGCTTTTCCTGTATAAGGTTTTTCATCGCCAAATTTCTTTACGTACTTATCGACATACTTCTGAGGCACCTGCAAAGGCAAATGCGGCAAAGGAGATGCGTAATACATAAAAAACGGACGATCTTTATTGTCCGTAATAAAATTCAGTACTTCTTCTTGCATCAACTCAGGTGCATATTGTTTTTGCTGATATTTGGCATAACTCTTAAGATCATAAGGATCTGCTCCTTTATCCAAAGGAGTCCCCGGTGCTATAACTTCATTATCCAACCAAACTTTTTTTTCATTTTTCCATAGAAATTTAGGGTACAATTGATGTGCTTGACGTTGACAATTATAACCATAAAAGAAGTCGAATCCGTTTTTTGTGGGTATTCCATCAGATAATGGTCCTCCAAGTCCCCATTTGCCGACCAAAGCCGTCTTATATCCGGCATTTTGAAGAAGTTTGCCAATAGTGTAGGTATTTTGAGGTATAGGGTACTGACCTTCCAAATTAGGATCATAAACCGCTTTCGCATAATTCCAAACATCTCCTCTTTCTCCCCATTCGTGATTTCCTCTTATGAATGCATGTCCGGCATGTTTGCCTGTCAAAAGCATATATCTTGCAGGTGCGCAAACGGGAGCACCGGAATAATGCTGTGTAAACAACATTCCATTTGAAGCCAAAGCGTCTATATTTGGTGTTTCAATTTTTTTCTGACCGTAAACACCAAGCTCTCCATAGCCCAAGTCATCTGCTAAGATATAGATGATATTTGGTTTTGAACTCTTATTTTGGGTGGTTTTTTTTGAGGTTTTGCATGCTAAAGTAACCATTGATAAAAACGTCAGTAAAGTTATAATTTTTTTCATTTGAATATTGTTTTTTATGATTATTTGAAATCTGTGGTTTTTATATTTTTATACATTATTTTTGTTTTATTTTAGGTGACTGTATTCCGGATTCAACTTTGCAGGTATAGGGGCGTGAACTTCCTTTCTCCAAGCATTAAGCATTTTCAAAAGTTTAGCGGCAATTCTTGGTTTATCTTTAGAGATATCTCGGGTTTCAGAAATATCATTTTCCAAATTGTACAATTCAACTGCTCCGTCTTCAAAATACTGATGCAATTTCCATTTACCATATCGCATTGCCGATCCGGGACGCGTTCTGAACAGTATATCCCTCCCGGAGAGCTTCTTAGCCTTTCTTCTTGCTTCGAGATAAATGGGGAAATGCCAGAAAATGGGACGTTTTTCTATTTTCTTCTCTTTAAAAAGTATAGGAGTCAAACTAACACCATCGAGTGTATGATTCTTTTCTACAACAGTTTTTGTAATTTCCAAAATAGTCGGATAAAAATCCAAATTGATAACCGGTGTTTTAGAAATGGTATTCGGTTTTATTTTTCCATCCCAACGTATAATCAGAGGTACTCGTGTACCTCCTTCATAATATGAACCTTTTCCGTATTTTAAGGGAAACTGCTTGGAAACCGCATATACCCCACCGTTATCTGAAGTAAAGATAATCAAGGTATTTTGCGTCAACCCCAATTCTTCCAGTGTATGGATCAATCTACCAACATTACTATCCATAGCCTCAACCATAGCGGCATAAGTTGCGTGATTGTGATAATTTGAGCCTGATTTTTTTTTGTACTTTTCAATCAAATATTCTTTGCCCTGCAAAGGTGTATGAACAGTATAGTAGGTCATATACAGAAAAAAAGGACGGTCTTTATTATTTCGGATAAACCTTATTCCTTCATCAGTCAAGCGATCTGTTAAATACTCGCCTTGCGGACCATCTTCTATATTTTTATTTTTATACGGACTGAAATACCTTTTCGGGTGTCCGGCATGATTTCCACCCACATTCACATCAAATCCCTGAGTTCGCGGATCATCTCCGATATGCCATTTTCCCATGGATGCAGTAATATAACCTGATTTTTTCAATACTTCAGCCACTGTCACAATACTGTCGGGTAGTGTGGTTTTATTCCTTACAGGAATCAGTTTTCTGTCTTTTGATTGTCCTCTTTCTGAAGTTCCTACTGTATAAATCCCATATCTCGGACTGTATTGTCCCGACATTAAGCCTGCCCTACTTGGAGCACAATTGGATGCAGAAGCATAAGCATCTGTAAATTTTATCCCTTGAGTCATGAGCCGGTCAATATTTGGAGTTTCGTAATAGGTACTACCATAGCAAGCTAAATCTGTCCAACCCAAATCATCAATATTGATGTAAACAATATTGGGTTTTTCCTGAGCTTTACTAATCAAAGCAATTAGAAACATGACAAGAATTCCAATCTTTTTCATTTGTTTAAAATTTTTATCTGATTTTTTACATGAAAAACACTCAAATTTTTAATCATAGGTTTTCCATATAATGCACTACTTATTATGCGTATTTGTTTTAAGTTCATATCCTTAAATTGTAGAATTCTTTTGTTCCCAACACAGTTTCCTTTAGCGATCAATTTCCACTCTCCATTTTCAAGACCTTCAATTTGATAATTACGTATGCGCTCACCATATTGGATATCTTCCTGAATAATTATGTGATTTACAATTTTTGGTTCTTTTAGTTTTAATACTATTTTATCCCCTTTTCCAGAGGTTGATGCAATTGGCACAGAAAACCTTCTGTTGATTTCATCTCCCCATTCTTCTATCCTTTTCACATCCTGCTCAGGTAGTAGTCCCTTAGGATCAGGAGTGAGACCGATGATAAGTGTAGCGTTTCTTCCAACAGATTTATAATACATTTCCATCAGATTTTTCAGTGGAAAAATATGTTTTTCATCTCCTGGTTCCCAAAACCACTCATGTCCACCAAGATAGCCTCTTAGAGGGGCATCAGCCATAGCCGGCATCCAGTATTTTCCATTTGGATCTCCTTCTTTTAGGAGTTTATAATTATTAGCAGATATTTTTTTTCGTATTGTTTCTCCTGCACTTGTTGCAATATAAGGAAATGTTGACCAACAAGGATACGCAACAGTACCGGATTCAGATCCGCCCCATCTAACCTCGGCCAATTGACCGTTGTGATAAAACAAACAATTGGGTTGGTATTGATGAACAATTGGTAACACATCCGGCGCACCATTGTCCGGGTGGTCGGCACCCCCATCAAACCATATTTCAAATATCTCTCCGTAGTTGGTACAAATCTCCTTCACCATTCCTTCTACCATATTATTATACCATTTCTGACGATTTTCTCTAAATTCACCATCTCCGTTTATCCTAAAATCATGGACTCCTAAAAAAGAATTCCAACGGATTCCGAGGTAAATTCCAGGTTTGACTCCATATTTTCTACATGAATTTACAAAATCTCGCACTATATCTCCTTTACCGTTTTTGTATTTTAGAGCTTTCATACAATATGGGTTAACATCCGATTGAAATAGTGCAAAACCAGTTTCGTGGGTTGCCGTCAAAATAGCAAATTTTGCTCCTGCATCTTTGGCAGCCTTAATCCATTGGTCTGTATCCAATTCTTTTAGATTAAATATCTGATAATTTTCAACAGGATGAATTCTATTATCTCCTTGCTTGTATTTTTTACCGTCAAAAACATGCAAATCGTAATGAAACACTACACCCAATTCCGCTTGCTGCCATGCCAATTGTCTTTTATTAGGAATTGGATATTTATTTTCCTTAATCGGAATAAAAACCGGATAAGATTCATCACCATTCTTTATCGAGACACTCAAAACTTTAGCTCTACCATCTTCATAAAGGATAAAGGGACGTTCGAGTCGATCAGGTTTAAAAACACTCCCATTATCCAATAAAAATCTTTTGGGCATCAATACGAAATCATTAGATTTTTTCCAATTAATGCCATCGGGGGAAGTTACCATTCCAATAAAACCACTTCCTTTATTGGTATGAAAGACACCATAAAATCTTTCTCTTTTTTTATCAAACCAAATAGACATGTCTTCGGTGTCTAAATAATCTATCACAGGTTTTTTTTGAATAATAAAATCTTTATCAGGAAAATCGGAAACTGCAACTACCTGATTCCTTATAAAATGGCTATCGCTACTCTTATCCCCCTTTACGATAAGATAGAATTTTCCATCTTTTCCTTGAGTTATGGCAGGATTTACTGTTAGTGAATTTATAGGGAAAGCAGGTTCAAGGAGTGCTTTATCTTGCCTTTTCCATACGCCATTGAGCGAATTGGACACAGCAACTCCCGTTCTTTGTCGATTCCTTAAGGGCATCCAATATTTATCCCCATAACCTGTTGCCGCAGTTGTAATCATTTCTTTTTCTGAAAGAGGCTGATTTCCAGAATTTGTTGAGATATAATAGAGATAGTATTTTCCATTAAAATATTTTATTTTTGGATTATGCGCAGTAATGGCATCCCAATACCCGAATCCTCTACCTTTTAAAACAGTTTCCCTATATTTCCATGGACCTATAGGCGACTTAGCAGTAGCATGGGCTATTTCAGAGAAGAGCAACCATCCACTAAAACCGTATTTTTTTTCCCAACGAGAATAAAACATATGGTATTTACCGTCTTTTCCTTTAATAATCGAGGTTCCCCAGTTGTAATAGCCTGCTGTTTTAAAGATATTGTCTTGCTTTATTGCTTCAAACCGATCGTACAATTGTAAGTTGTCATTATCGCGCTGTGCCACTATATATGTGGCAAACAACAAGAGAAACAATATATTTAAAGATTTCATATACAGAATAATTAGTAGAATGATCTTAAGAGTGACTAATGCTTAATTCTCTTTTTTAATTGTAGCAAGACCATTGCAAAAGAGTAATCCTATCCACCCAAGCACGAAGTTAGCAATTAATTGAAGATTTTGCAAGACAATTGGTGCATTTCATTTTTTCGTTTTTTTACAAGAAGTTTTGTTGATGTGTTTAATACAGCGTACCTACGGCACGCATTTTAGTTGGTTAATAGCTTTTTTTACCCATATTTTGTACCTAAGGGCACATTGGTGTTAGTATATAGAAATATAAAGGATTAATTTCATAAGTGGGGTGGTCTATCCAAATAGGAAAATAACATTAAATGCGATAAAATGATAAAAGAATATACCCACCATGCCGTTAATTACTCAAACATCAAGCGAATAAATTTTGTCTCCATAGGTTTTATCTGTATTTTATTATTCATGCTTTTCAACTCTTCTTCGAGAACATTTACTTCACTGATATGTACAGCACCTGTCTCTTTAATCAAATGGTCAATATCTAATATAGCTTTCTTCCCTCCGGTTTCGCGCAGGTGTAACACAACTGCATTTCCATCCAATGACAGTTTGGCAGCAACTAATAATACATTTGGAATATCAAGACTCAAAATCGATTTTGAATAAAAGTCTTTTTTGTGTTTCCCTTTAGGAATAACACGGGCAGAAAGCGGTATCCTGTCTTGCCAACCGAAACGCGTTGCAAATGTATTCGTATTATTTTTACTTGAAGTGATGACATAGTTCCACCTCATCTCTCCTTCTTGGCTTGCTCTAAAATTGGTTACCCAATAATTATTCAATACCCACGAATAGATGTGTGGATGTCTTGGTTTGTACTTATAGTAAAAATGTCCTGTATTGATGTCCCCAAATTGAACCAAAGGAGTACTCTTGCTACAGAATACAATTTGCTCGTTTTGGTTTTTTACAGCAGCAAAACTTTGTATAGTGTTCCAATCTGTGGCTGTACCTTCCAACTGATTATACCCGGGTCTTACTATTCCTCCTTGTGCTTCATATAGCAGATGACCAAATTCCGGATTGAAAGGAAAAGCCACATACAGTCCTTCAGCAGTATTGACTTTCAATTTATACAAACGGTAAAGAAGCTCTATTTTTTTCTCATTATTATAGAGCCTGACTTCGATTTCAATCCCCCTTTGATCCGAACATTTATCCAGCATTCCATTGATTTTAACACTATTCCAAATTTCCCCTTCCGTCACACCGGAAATATGTATATCTTTCATATAGTGCAGATGTTTTTTTAGGGGTACATATACAGTGTCTCTATTTGCATTTGTCAAACGCTCCAAATCGTGACGGTTATCAACTTCTTCATAGATTAGAGCACCGAGCTGAATACTGCTTTTTTGGTCCACCAATTCTCGATGAAGAGTCTTATCATAAATACTACTGATTGCACCTTTTTGCCGATCTATGTTTATGCTGTAATATTCATTTTCCAGTTGGGGAAGAGAATGTACTGTTGTAATGGATCTTGTCGTTGAATTATCAACTACGATGCGAAGTGTGGTATAGCCCATGGCCGGTATATCTTCGACCCATAACATCCAATAACTTCCATCATTTCTACTTGTTTTTAATTGTGCATCAATGACATTTCCTTTTTCATCAATTATTTCAAACTCCTTATCCAATGGGAGAATTTGATGATCTATATATACCTCAACCAAGCCGGAGCGTTGCCAGTTAAGTGTATTAAAAACGACTATCGTAGGCACACTTGATTTCTTAATAAACGGTTGCAAATAACCCAGTGCTTTTTCCTTTAAAATACTCGATTGCTTTACAGCAGACCAAACATAAGACGATTTTTGTCCCCACTGCTTAATAACATTTTCGGACAAAGGATTCGTAATGCTTTCGTCTGCTCCAAAAGTATGTTCACCATAAAACAAAAGATTATCATAACAATCATAAATATCTTTATTGATTTGAGCAGGAATCTTTGCTCCCAACATCCGCGCCATTGAGAATAAACCCATATTGTTAATCATCTCGGCATGTACAGCTCTTGAGGCTTTTGTCTCATTCATCGCCGAACCAAAGCCATCTGTCCACCAATCAGGCCAAGCTACTCTTTTGACAGGTAAGTTTGATGCTTCATTTTCCTCCATATAACTCATAAAATCACTGTCAAGTGAAAGTCTGAGTTTTGGCCATTCGTATTTTTCATTCCATTCTTTTACGATATCGCAGGCAATAGTAGAGGGAGGAGAATTGTCTGTAATATATCCTGAAAACTGAAATGAAATATGATCAAAGGGATATTTTTTTTCTTCCAAGCCCTTCAAATAGTCGGATAGATTAGTACGGAATTCATCTATATTTCCCGTTGTAAGTCTTAGAGTATTTCCATGCATATAGTGTTCTGTTCTATAAGCTAACAATCGCTTTCCGGAGGGAGATTCCCACCAAAAAGAAGTAGGCATATCAAATGGGATTTGTGCTCTGTGCCCGTGCTGTCCCATGGTCAGATATTTCACTCCCGTATCATGAAAAAAATCAGGCATGCACCAACCGATACCGTTAACATCATCTTGCATTGCGGTTTGTACCTCAATACCATGCTTTTTAAATGAACTGATAGCTTGTGATTGCATTGCCAATGATGTTTCATCCAATATCTCTGAATAGTTAAATAACATACCTGTCACTTCAATTCTACCTTCTTTAATGCGTTTCAACAATCGATTGATTTGTGATTTTGGTCTTCCCTTTAAGTATTCTCTTACTGTCCAGGCGGCTTCACATGTCCAACGGAATTTGGCATCATCGGGATAATCATCAGTTTGGTCACAATAATCAAGGGCATAATCGATAAAGCGTAAATGTTCAGGCAAAATTTCAGCTTGGGAACGGGTATATCCAATATCAGTGTGAGTATGCTGAACCATATGAACCGTCCACTTTTTTACCGGTTTTATCCAAAATTTATGGTATGATACCGGCTGGTCTCCTTTTTTGACTTCAGCCGTATATTCCGTTGGTTTTGTTACTGCTCTTAACGTAAAATCCACTATATTTTGTCCGGGTATCAGCTTTATTTCCTTTTGCTGTCCGGCAAGGCTTATCAAAGAAGTGGCGGGCTTTCCCAAGTGAATTATTTCAAATCTAACCGTGTGAAACAATTTATCATTGCTCTTGGAAACAACATTAAGTTGATTCACTTCAATTTTTTCCTTTAGTGGAACTTTAAATGTCATATACCAAATGGGGCTATCATTGTTGACCGCATCAACTTTTATTTGTATTGATTTTCCCGGCTTGATGTTTTTTGCAGGTATGGTCAATACAGCAAAGCCCATACGGTCTTTATACCGGTCAATCGTAGTGGTATAAAAAGTTAATTTAGCACCATAATTCCCTTTCATCGTCAGGGGTTCAACATCACTTGTCACGGGATTTTGAAAACTACCTATCTTCAAATCATTGACGTATATGTCAAACGTTTGGGGTGTCGGTGTAACATCTATTCCGTATAGCCAAACAAGAGAAATATCTTTTTTGTGGTAATCCACCGGTATAACTTGGGTTTCCCAAACTATAGGAGCAAAATGCCTGTTTGCTCTTGACAAAAGGCATGGAGCTGAGTTTGAAAAAGGTGAATGATAAGTAAAATTATCCCCCGACACTTCTTTTTGAAAGCCTACTAAATAACTATCTTGAGCATTGATTTGAGAGATATACATTAGTGTTAAAAATAAGATAATCGATTTTTTCATATTTAATCTTGTTGATAAAAAGTAATGTCTGCTATTAAGCAGATCAATTTTTTATTAATCAATCCTGCCTACCTGCCGGTTTTCTGTCCCTTTAATTCCATAAAGACTGTCCCCTAATTTCTCTCTCATCTCATCTGCCAATTGTTTGATCTTATCTACAACTTTAGGGTATTTGTCCGCTACATTTTTTATCTCTCCTATATCATTGGACAAATCGTATAGTTCAATCTTATTGATTTTTACATAGTCGTAAGGCGCTGGGAATCCGTTTTTGCCTCCGGGTCTTCCGTTTAATGTCCTATAAGTATGTGGAAAATACAATTTCCATTTCTTATAACGCACAGCCTGTAGTTCGTTTACACGATAGTAATAAAAATAGGCTTCATGAGGGCTTTCCAAGGTTTCTCCTTTCCAAATTTTCCAGAGACTTTTCCCGTCTATTTTTTTTGGTGGCAATTTTGAATTTGTGATTTCTGCAATAGTCGGCAAAATATCTATATTCATCATGGCTGTACTGATTACACTGCCTTTATTTATTTTACCCGGAAAATAAACTACTGTGGGCTCTCTTTGTCCACCTTCCCATGTCGTTCCTTTTCCTTCTCTGAGGGGATATGCGCTCCCCGCATGATCTCCATATGAAAGCCAAGGTCCATTGTCAGAGGTAAAAATAACCAAAGTGTTTTTTTCTATACCAAGCTCTTTTAATGTTTTTATAATTTGTCCTACTGACCAGTCAATCTCCATAATTACATCACCGTACAGACCTCTTTCTGATTTCCCTTTAAACTTATCTGAAACATACAAAGGAACATGTGGTTGCGGATGCGCTACGTACAAAAAAAACGGATTGTTTTTGTTCTTTTTGATAAAATCAATACTTCTTTCGGTTATTTGAGTGGTCAGCATAGACTGATCGGTAAGTGTATCTATGACTTTCTCATTTTCGTATAATTCTAAAGGTCCGAAATGAAAAACCGTGCCTTGCTGTGGGTGATATGGCCACATATCGCCGGAATATGGGATACCGAAATATTCGTCAAACCCTTGATTGTTGGGCATAAACTTAGGATTGTCACCCAGGTGCCATTTTCCAAAAATGGCCGTTTTATATCCATTCGCTTTAAGCATTTCCGCAAGGGTTGTTTCCTCAGGACTTAAACCCACTTTAGCATCGGGCATCAATGCATTGTGAACCCCTACCCTATTGGGATAACAACCTGTCAACAATCCGGCGCGGGATGCGGAACAAACAGCTTGAGCCGCATAAAAATCAGTAAGTACAAGTCCCTCTTTTGCCATTTTATCTAAATTGGGTGTCTTGATATCGGGTGATCCAAAACATCCCAGGTCTTGATACCCTTGATCATCGGTAAAAACTATAACGATATTGGGCTTTTGATTTTTTTGTTCCTTTTTTGGCTGTTGAGTACAAGCAACTATCAGGAGAAATAGAATTGATATGTAAATCTGTTTTGTCATAAGTTCAATATTTAATTTGTCAGGATTTCATCTTTACTTTTTTCAATGGTTAAGTTTTTGTCAATTTTTTTTAATTCTGTCCGGGACATCGCTTTGATTTCAATGTTTTTTCCCAATACATCTACGGCAAAAGCATTGCCTGTCAATGCCACATGCCTACAAGCATCTAATGAAAAACTAATTTTATTTGTACGCCAGGGTTTGTAATCATAGCTTCGGGTAATTTTGTTATTTGCAAAAATCAACCCCTCTACAGATTTGGCATAAAGAATGGGATAATCAAAGGGGTTAAAGCGATTATTTTCTATTTTTATATTTCGATGATACGGATGATTGAGGTCTATTTCCGGGATCTCCGGATAAATACTGATGATTGCATTACAAAATTGATAGGGTGATGAATTGCATGGATACCGGAACTCGTTATTGCGAATAGTCACATCCTTAACTGCACCGCTTTCATACCAATAATTGGCATCTCCTGCAATGAGAATCGCAGAGCCGCTGGTTTCAAAAACATTATTTTCTATAAGTACTTTTTTAGGCGTAGTAATCAAGTAGCCTCTCGCCCTATTGCTGCCGGCAAAGGAATTTGTAATCTCGACTTCCGGCGTTTTGCTTAAATTTTCCAGCGAATATTCTTTTATATTAACTTGTGGGAGTAAGTCATCAAAACGCAATTTGAATTTCAGCACTCCTTCCTGAACAAAATCTTCTACCACTCCATAGGTTGTTGTTATCATATTTTTTTTATTGATAAAACCAATAGTATCCCCCTTTTCTGCCCAAAGTAGCCCATTGCTCATATGATGTGCAAATTTGCATTGCAATGTACGATTGTCAAGTTTACTTAACACAGGAACACAAGTACCGTGAATATTAACTGCATCATCCATCAACCCCATTGCTCTACAACTATCGATCTTTATTTTCCCTCTACAGCCCATAAAGTGCAACCCATCGTCATGACTGCTCAAATACCTGCCCTTTTTCGGATTCGGTATTATATTTACCTTTTTCAAGGCTATATTATCACAATACTGAGAGAGCACTCCCAATCCGGAAGTATGATAAACATTGATACTTTCCAATCGAATATTTTTGCTATGAAACAAAAATATACCGGCATG
>JALVEE010000323.1 GCA_027008645.1 Saprospiraceae bacterium | reverse complement strand
TGGATGAGATAGATATGGATTACTTCGATATAGAAAGAAGAGCAGAAGATGAAGAAGAATTTGTAAATATTGGCAGTGTGGATTCAAAAGGAGGAAGATTTTTGACTAAGTACGGTCTGAAAGATCCAAATGTAGAAGGAGGAATGACATATCATTATAGATTGATTCCTGTCAATGATAATGGCAGAAGAGATAAGGTTTATAATGCCAGCGTCTTTATTCCGGCTGATAAATTTACTGTTAATGCGTATCCGAATCCTGTAATGGATAGGATGTATGTACTGATTAGTGGCAAAAGGTCTAATGATGTAAGCATAGAGATATTGGATAATGTAGGTAGGAGAGTGTTGGATAAAGCGATGATAGAAAAGAGTAATACTACATATGAGAAAGTCTCAATGAATCTTAGAGATTTACCACAAGGACAGTACTATATCAAAGTAGTCTCAGGAGATAGAGTAGAAATCAAGAAATTGGTTCATGTAAGATGATTTTAAGGTTTGATGTGGATAAGAAAGAGGTTGCTCGGTTGAGCAGCCTCTTTTTATATTAATTTGTCTTATAGATTACAAATAGGTGTATAAAATTAAGAAATTGAAACTTTAATTGTATGTGGTATATTTTAGAGTTAATTTAGTATTATTTTTGCGCAAGAATTATGATTGATATGAGTAAAGAGAAAAATATCCGGAATTCTATAGATTTGTTATTGGATGTGTGTTCACTAATGATGACCTCGGGGGCTAATACAAAACGTATTATAGATTCTGTAAATAGATTTGCACAGGTACTAAACCTTAAATCACATGCATTGATAAGCCATAAGTCCATTATTATGACTTTGATCGATTTAGAGACAAATGAAAGTTATACGGTTGTGACTCAAATTCCAAGACATGGAGTAAATTATTCAATTGTGTCTGATGTCAGTAGAGCAAGTTGGGTAGCAGTAAATCACCAATGGAGTTTTGAAAAATTATATAATCGAATACAAGAAATCAAGAGTCAAAAGAGATATCCCGTTTGGTTGGAATTGATTACAGTTAGTTTGGCTGGAGCAGGTTTTGCAAGAATATTTGGCGGAGATTATTTGAATATGTTAGTAGCATTTATAGCTACATTTATCGGTTTTTCTGTTTCAAAGACTGCGCATCATTATAAAGCAAATACATACGTCAGAGTTTATTTGGCATCAATGGCAGCATCTTTAGTCGCTTCTTTGGGCATTTTATATGGTATAGGCCAACATCCTGATATTGCCCTTGCGACGGCTATTTTGTTTCTTGTGCCCGGTGTCCAATTGATTAATTCATTTAATGATCTGTATAATAATCATATTTTGAATGGCATTGTAAGGTTTGTTAGTGGTTTTATAATTGTTCTTGCGATTAGTCTTGGGATGTTGACTATAATGTTGATTTTTAAACTTAATGTACTCGGGTGATGGAATTATTATATTTGGATTTAATAGAAAAAGCAGTTTGGGCTGGTATTGCAGCTCTTGGTTTTGGAATATTGTTTAATATCCCAAAGAAAGTTATACTTACAGTTTTTATTTTGGGATTTTTTGCCGGAATAGTTAAGTTTGTTTTTTTAAGTATTGATTTTAATGTTGTAACATCAACGTTTTTGGCTTCATTATTTGTTGGTATCACAAGCATTCCTTTTGCTCATAAGGTAAATAAACCAATCGTGGTGTTTTCGATTCCTGCCATTATACCCATGATACCCGGCTATTATGCTTATAAAACAATTTTGGGAATAAGGAAGTTTACTTTTGTGAAAATGGACGATAAAGGGCATGAGCAATTATTGAACTCTATTTTTTCCAATGGATTTATGGTGCTGTTTATACTGTTTGCGATTACTGTAGGAGTTTCAGCTCCAATGTTGCTGTTGGGTAAAGATATGGCTAGGAAGTTAAAGGATTAGTTTGCTTAGACAAATGCTATTTTTTCTTCATCAACATATCGCTATATGAAATATTTATCAGATTTTCTTCTTTTACTCCTAATAGTTTGATATAATAATCACAAAGGTTTTGAAGTTCACCAACAGTTTTTGTGTCATCCAAATCGCCCACCTCAATCTCTACAAAGTTACCAAGACCATCAACTTCATCAATATGAAATTTGACGTGGTCAATAAAAAATATCTTTCTGTGTTTTTTTACTTCAACCATTATGCCGAGAGAGCTTATTAGCAATGGTTTTAGCGCTTCTAAATCATCTGATCTATATAGATTGAATGTAGATTTTTTGGGGCCTTTAATATTAGGACGATTATAATAAATAAGTGATTTTTCAATATTGCCAATTCTCATTTTCAGTCTCCCGTTTTTAACATTGAAATAAGTATCGGTTTGGTGATCAAGCCCCTTGTAGTCTGCTCCGTTTTCCAATAGTATTTTTTCGACTTTTCCGGGAAATTCACATCTTGCTTTGATCTCTACATTCTTCATATGTTTATTTTACGTTGTTATGCCAATTGATAATTTGATAAATAATTAAATGTCTCATACCGCTATTGGGGCTTTTATGCCGGGGTAGGGGTCGTATCCATCCAATTTGAAATCAGTGATTTTGAAGTCTTCTATGCACGTAACTTCAGGATTGATATTCATTACGGGCAATTTTTTGGGTGTTCTGGAAAGCTGTAATTTTACTTGGTCAAAATGGTTGCTGTAAATATGCACATCTCCAAAAGTTATAATAAAATCACCATATTCCAATCCCGTCACTTGAGCCATCATCATAGTAAGTAAAGCATATGAAGCAATATTGAAAGGCACGCCCAAAAAAGTATCTGCCGATCTTTGGTACATTTGGCAACTCAATTTATTGTCAGCTACATAAAATTGAAATAATGCATGGCATGGTGTTAATGCCATTTTGTGTGATTCTCCCGGATTCCAAGCATTGACAAGTATCCTTCGAGAATCGGGATTTGTTTTTATTAAATGTATTGCATTACCCAATTGATCAATTATTTCTCCCTCCGGTGATTCCCATTTTCTCCATTGTTTACCGTAAACCGGACCTAATTCTCCCCATTTTTTAGCAAAATCATCATCGGATTTGATTTTGTCGATAAATTCTTTTTTCTTTTCGTGCCATATTTCCGAATATCTCGGGTATTTGTCCGATAAATTATTTGCTTTTAGATAATCGACAAATGGCCATTCATCCCATATATGAACATTATTATCAACAAGATATTTAATATTGGTTTCCCCTTTGATAAACCAAAGCAGTTCATGGATAATTCCCCTGATAAATACTTTTTTTGTCGTCAATAAAGGGAAGCCTTTGTTTAAATCAAATCGCATCTGATATCCAAAAACACTTTTTGTTCCGGTACCTGTACGATCGTCTTTTACGGCACCATTTTGCATTATATGCTCTAAAAGTTGAAGATAAGCTTGCATAAATAATTATTTCTCAGGTTTCATTTGAGGGAAAAATAGTACTTCTTGTATCGATTCATTATTGGTCAAAAACATTATCAATCTATCCATCCCGATTCCAAGACCTGAAGTAGGGGGCATACCGTATTCCAAAGCCCTTAGAAAATCGTAATCTATAAATTGACCTGCTTCCTCATCTCCTTTCTCAGATAATTTCAATTGTTCCTCAAATCTTTCTTTCTGATCGATGGGATCATTTAACTCTGAATAGGCATTTGCTATCTCTTTGCCGCAAACCATCAATTCAAATCTTTCTGTCAATTCAGGGTTTTTTCTGTGCTTTTTACACAAAGGACTCATCTCCTTAGGGTAATCGATTATAAATGTCGGGTCGATATAATTGCTTTCGCATTTTTCTCCAAAAATCTCATCTATTAGTTTCCCTTTACCCATTTTTTCATCTACTTCTATCCCCATTTTTTTTGCAGCTGCTCTGATTTCATCTTCACTCTTACCTTCTATATCAAAACCGGTATAATCAATAATCGCTTGACGCATTGTTACCCTTTTATAAGGAGCTTTGAAATCGATATCATACTCTCCAAATTTGGTTTTGGTTGTTCCATTTACGGCAATAGCACAATGCTCAAGGAGTTTCTCAGTAAAATCCATCATCCAGTTATAGTCTTTGTATGCTACATAAATCTCCATTGCAGTAAACTCGGGATTGTGAGTTCTGTCCATGCCTTCGTTTCTGAAGTTTTTTGAGAATTCATATACTCCGTCAAATCCACCTACGATTAGTCTTTTTAGATACAATTCATTTGCAATTCTCAGGTACATTGGGATGTCCAAAGTATTGTGGTGTGTAATAAAAGGCTTAGCAGCAGCCCCCCCGGGAATAGCCTGTAGTATCGGTGTTTCCACTTCCATATATCCCGCATCATCAAAAAATTGACGCATAGCTTTATAAAGTTTTGTCCTCTTTTTGAATATTTCTTTTACTTCGGGATTTACCACAAGGTCAACATATCTTTGTCTATATCTCAACTCGGGATCGGTAAAGGCATCATGGACATTTCCTTCTGCATCGGTCTTCACTATTGGAAGCGGCTTAAGAGACTTTGAAAGCAATGTCAATTCACTTACATGGACTGATGTTTCACCTACTTTTGTAGTGAAAACATAGCCTTTTACCCCAATAAAATCTCCAATGTCCAAAAGCTTTTTGAATACTTTGTTGTACAAATCCTTATTTTCACCCGGACAGATTATATCTCTGTTTACATATATTTGGATTTTGCCTGTACTGTCTTGCAGTTCGGCAAAAGAAGCTTTTCCCATTACGCGTTTCATCATCAATCTACCTGCGATTGATACTTCTTTAAATTCTTCACTTCCCTCCCTATAATTATCTTTAATCTCTTTTGCTGTTGTATTTACATCATACAAATCAGCAGGGTAGGGATTTAAACCTAAATCTATTATTTTTTGAAGATTTTCCCTTCTGACTATTTCTTGTTCCGTTAAGTTTATCATTGATTTTATTTTTGATTTGCAAAAATAGAGATTTTAAATAAACTTTAGGTAAGAAGAATGCAAAAAGCTGTTAAAAGTGAAGTCAAAAAATATTTAATTAAAGCTTATTACATACCTAAATGAAGGAATCAATGGTAATGAATTGATTTTTACCCATTCATTGGAATTATCGTTTTTTCTGTAAATAAGTAGAGTATTCTTTCTATTGTATGCATTGTACAATCCAATAGACAAATGATGTGAAAAGTTTTTATGCATGATACCCATAGAAATACCAATATCCAATTTGTGATATGCCGGGAGTCTATTATTTTTTATATCAACTGAACTTTTGTCAAATAAATCTGCAAACAAGAAATTATTCTGTGATTGTTTATGCTGATCTGCGGGCAAACCCGATTGATATGACCATGATAAATTTAAATTTATATTATTAGAAATCATATAGGCCAATTGAATATGAAAATTATGAAGGCTACTGTATTTGTAGGGGGTTTCTTGATTTAAAACAGTACGGGTGGATTTTGATAGTGTATAAGATATCCATCCCGTTAACTTTCCGCTATATTTTTCTAATAGGACTTCCCATCCCATTGATTTTCCACTACCTGTATTAATTATATCCTCCCATGAGTCAACATTAATTTCTTGGTTTGCTTGATTGAAAATCGAGTCAATGTAGAATTGCAATCCGTGCATTGTCTTATAATAAATTTCTGTGTTTAATACCCACTCTTTAGCAAATTTGTGCTGATACCCGATAGTCGAAATCCAAGCGCTTTCAGGTTTTACTTTTGAAGTGGCGGGTACCCATAAATCGCTTGGTAAACCGGCGTCCGTAGTTGAAAGCAGATGCAAAAACTGATTCATTTTTGATATGGAAAAAGAAAATGTGTTTGATTTCTTATAGTATTTTGCTGTAAATCTCGGTTGAAAAGAATAGTTGGATTTATTGCTAATAGTAAACTTAGAAACACGAATTCCCGTATTAAATTGAAGTTTTCCAATTGTAAATTGATCGCTCAAATATCCATAGTATTCTATACCTGAATAATTTATTTTTTTTAGTGCAATTGGTGTTTTGAATATATTTGAGCTGTCAACAAGATTAATTGTCTCATTTATTTTTAAAATAGACGGGACAAATCTCCTTTTTGTTAATCCTAAACCTGTTTTTAATCTATGATCAGAATTAAAAAAATAGTCAAAATCAGTTCTGAAAGAGAGCTCTTCAATTTCAGAATTAAACAGTGTGCTGTCAATGGATTCTTCAATTTTCTTTTCTTTTAAATACTTGGAGTTTTTATTTATAATATTGTTTCCATATTTAAAATTGCTATAAATGAAAGAGGAATTAGAGAATAGTTTATTATTAAACAGGTGATTCCATCTTAGTGATGCTATTTTGTTTCCCCATTTATAATTGTATAGAATGCTGTCTTTTATAGTTGAATAGACCTCTTTAGGTTTTGATTGACTATGTGTTATGTCTTCAAAGCTATCATGCCCGCTATAATACGACAGGTAAAATCTATCTTTGTGCGAAAGCTTGAAGTTGATTTTTGCATTATAATCTATAAAGTGATAATCAGTTTGTCCGTTTTTGTTCTCATTTTTTTTATTTTTTTCACTTATTTTTCTGAGATAATTATCGACATGAGATCTTCTTGCAGATAGTAATACTGACAATTTGTTTTTTATAACAGGAGTTTCGATAGTAGCAGTAGTTGCAATAAAGCTCAATCCGATTGTGGCAGAAGGTTTTAGGATATTTCCTTCTTTGGTTCGCACTTCAAGTACAGAAGAAAGTCTTCCACCGTATCTTGCTGGAAATCCCCCTTTGGTCAATACGGCACTCTTAATTATAGATGTGTTGAAAATGGAAAATAAGCCGATTGAGTGGCTGGGGTTGAAAACCGGTACATCATCTAATAAAATTAAGTTTTGATCTGCATTTCCACCTCTAATATGTAAGCCTCCAAAGCCGTCAGTACCATTTTGAACACCGGGTAATAAATTCAGTTGACGAAGAATATCAGGCTCACCTCCAGGAACCGAAAACGTATTAATCTTTTTTATGAAGATGCTATTTTGGTTAGATGATTCTTGTGAGCTTTTACTGTTTATGGATGACAAAATAACTACATCCTTTAGATAGTTAGAGGGGCTCAGATCAATATTCAAATTCGTGTTTTTAGTTGCATCAAAGGTCTTGCTAATGGTTTTATACCCAACATAAGAAAATTGCAATTTGCTTTTTCCTTTGTGTAAATCAACGCAATAATATCCGTATCCATTTGCCGTTACTCCATTTCCGCTCAGCAAATCAACAACGGATGCTCCAGGCAATACTTCGCCACTTTCTTTGTCTTTTATATAGCCAAATATATTGAAACGTTCTTTATTTATGAGGAGGATTGATCCGTGATTTTCCTTGAATACAACATTTGTTTTATGTAAAATTTTATGGAGAACAGAGCTTGTTTTTTGGTTAGTCAGTCTCAGTGTTATTCTTTTACCGGAATTGAAAAAAGCGGAGCTGAACAAAATATTTATATTATGATCATTACTTAATTGTAACAATGCATCTGATATTGAAATACTATCAGCTGAAAAATCAATCCTTTTGTCTAAAACAGATTGTCCTTGTATGCTAAAGCCGGCAAGGATAAAAATGACAATACTTAATATATATCGCATAACAAATTTTAATAATGATTATTACAATTACCTCCTTTTAGCAAATATTTACCATTTGAAACTTTAATTATTCTGTTCATTTTGAATATCTGTTGCAAATCTGATAAAATTTCATCGATAGTTTTATTAGAATTATACTTTCCCGTGAAAGGGCAATTTTCCAATTTTATGTTTTCAAGTTGTATTTCCACATTGTAGTATGATTCAAGATCTTTAATCATTTCTGCTAATGGAGTATCATTAAAGACTATCATTTGTCTTTTCCAAGCGAGTGAATTCAGGTTAATATCATCAATCACCGATAAGGAATCAGCATGGACAGACAAAACTCCCTTTGTTTTTGGTGTTAATACAACAGAATTTTTGCTTTTTATAGATTCGAGTTTGACTTTACCGGTTCTGACAGTTACAAAGACATTATCATTATCAGCTTTTACATTAAAAGATGTACCTAAAACGGTCACTAATGATTTTGAAGTATTCACAACAAAAGGTTTCGTTGTATCTCTTTTGACTTCAAAAAATGCTTCGCCTGTAAGTTTTACAATTCGTTTATCATCGTCAAAAGATTTGGGAAAAGATAATTTACCGGCTTTATTAAGCCATACTTTAGAGCCATCCGGTAATGAGATTTCTTTGACAATATTTGAAGATACTATTGTGATATTACGGTTGTAAGAAAGTGTCCACCATGTAATTATTGATATGAGTAAAAGGCTGGCAGCTATGCTCAAAGGTGTAAATAATCTTTGCCTCAAAGATATGGTTTTATTACTGTTCTCAGATGATTCTTTCGTATGAATTTTTTGTAATACATGTTCGAAAGCTTTGTCATGGTCAAGTTCAAAAGGCAAATTGTAATTATTACTGAGTTCCCAGCTATGTTGAAACTCTTCTGCAAGTTCAATGTTTTTTTGAGAAGAGTTCAACCAATTATTAAGCTCTTCCAAATCTTTTGGACTTATTGTTCCTTTCCATTTTTTTATTAATAATTCTATGTAATGGTCTTCATTCATATACTTTTTTTAATTTAACTTGTTTTTTGCTTCATCCCCCTAAAAGAAATTCAATATTTTTTCAATTATTGTCAATATTATTAATAATAGTGAGATAAAGCCATTAACCTTTAAGGCTTTTCTTATTCTTTTCAAAGCAATTGTAATTTGATTTTCTATAGTCTTAGTACTAATTTCCATTTTTTGAGCAATTTCTTTATGACTTAATCCTTCATATCTGCTCAATGAAAAAATGATTCTGCATTTGTTTGGTAAATTGTCAACGGTTTTGGTTATAATTTCTTTCATTGAAAAATAATCAATTTGTTGAATGTTGCTACTTGCTTCTACCTGAGTATTTTCAATCGGAGTTTCATCCCAAAGGGATTTTTTTCTCTTCTTTAAAAAATCTAATGATTTATTTACTACTATTTTTCGCAGATACGATTTTACTAATAAATCATCAGGGAGTGATTCCTTTCTATTCCATAGCTCTGCAAAAGCTTCTTGAGTTAAATCCTCCGCATCATGTATGTCTGCAACGATGCGGTAAGAAATTGTGGTCATATAGTGGTAGTACTGATCAAAAATTTTTTTGAAAGCTTTTCGGTCTCCCTTTTTTATATCTGCAAAAACATTCAGCTTACTCACCATAACGCAAAAAAATATTCATTTTGTATTGAACAAATAAAGCTAAAAAATATTTTGTTTTAATTAAAATAAATATTTGGTGTCACCCTGAAAGCAAATCAAGTATTAAAATTTCAAAAAATATTATGAATAGTAATTGTCTGAAAATAAATGATATACATGTTTTTATGATGGCGCTATTTGAAAAAAAATGATTTTTATTTAGGGGATAATCTGTAATTGCAGGTTACTATATTGATGCAAGCAAAGAAGTTTGTTTGAGAATATTTTAAAATTATTAATCTAAAAAAATTATCATGAAAAATTCTGTTAAGTATTTATCCGTTTTAGTTGCTTTTATAGCAATATTGTTCGCTTCTTGCGAAAAAGAAAGTCAGCCTGTAACTCCTGATGTTACTAATAATTCAGTAAAAGTTCGATCTGTTGCCGGTGTAATCGCTACACCTGATTCAATTGGATGTTACAATTTTGTTTACCCATTTCAGGTCAAAACCTCAAGTGGAGTCATCCTTACACTAAATGATTATCAAGAATATATCGAAAAAATGGCTGAGAATGATATTTGGGACTTTGTGTATCCATTTAAGATGAAAAAGATGAGCGACGGAACAGTTGTTACAATTGAGAGTGTTGAAGACATTGATGCTGCTCTTGCGGATTGTAATGAAGAACCGCCAAAAAGCGCATTTGAAGTTCTAGATAAACTGGTTTTTACCGTTTTGAATAAAGATAGTGTGTTATGCTATAGTCTTGAGTATCCTTTGGATGTAAAAATCACCGAAGAAAACGGGTCGGTAAGGGCATTAACTTTGGAAACGGACGATGATTTAGAAAAATTCAGCAATAGCGACGACTATAGTCTAAATTGGGATTTTGTCTATCCATTTAATATGAAAAAAATAAGTGATGGATCAGTTACAACTATCGCAAACGCAAAAGATCTTGAAACGGCTCTATCAGATTGCAAAGGTGAAGCGCCTAAAGGTGAATTTAGAAATGTTGAGAAAGTGATTTATACCGTATTGTATAAAGATAGTTTGTTTTGTTATGATTTTAAGTATCCTTTGGATTTGAAAATCATAGAAGAAGATGAATCGGAAAGGACATTGACTTTAGAAACATATAATGATGTGCACAAATTCATCAACAGTGATGACTATACTTTAAATTGGGATTTTGTTTATCCTTTTTGGTTAATAACAATTGATACAAATGAAGAAGTTAAAATTGAATCCGAAGATAAAATCGAAAATGCATTGAAGAGGTGTAATTATTAGTTGATTTTCAGTAATTCTCTAACAAGGGTCGTTTCAATTGAAACGACCTTTTTTGTGTCCATTTTTTCAGCAGGGTTACCAATAGAATCGATTTCGTTTCATGTATAAATAGCGCTGCATATGAACCGGTAATCTGTTCTTGAGATTTAATTATTGATTTTTTTTCAAAAAAAACAACATTTGAGGCAACCTCCTATAATATTTTTGCACCTAAATATAGTGTGTAGGTATAATATAAAGTAACTTTGCTATTGATATGAAGCAATTGAATACAGATATAGCATTAGTAAAAGACTGTTTAAGAGGAGATATTAATAGCCAAAGGAAGTTTTATCTTCGATTTGCACCTAAAATGCTTGGGGTATGTATGAGATACTCCAATTCAAAAAGTGATGCGGAAGATATTTTACAAGAAGGCTTTATGAAAGTTTTTATGGCTCTACACCAGTTTAATGAAACCGGTTCCTTGGAAGGTTGGGTTAGAAAAATAATAGTGAATGTAGCTTTGCAATATTTGAGAAAAAGGAAAATTGTATTTGAACCACTGAAAGAAGTAGAAACAATGTATGTTTCCGATTATAGTAATGACAGGATATTTCAAAGGTTTGAAGTACAGGATTTATTGGAAATGATGAATTTTTTACCTTCAGGAGCCAAAGTAGTGTTTAATCTATACGTGTTTGAAGAATTGTCACATAAGGAGATTGCCGAAAAACTGAATATAACGATAGGTACTTCCAAATCACAATTGTTTAAAGCACGAAATTTATTGAGAACAAAATTTCAAACAAAAAAAATTGCAAATGAGGGATAGAACTGATATAGATTATGTATTTAGAGAATCTTTTTCAGATTTTAAAGTTGCTCCATCAGATGATGTTTGGATTGGTTTGGAGACCCAATTGAAACATTCAAATAAACAAATATATAAAAACAGAGGGCGAAAAAGACTTTTATTAGTCCTTTTTGGATTCCTCTTTTTGGGAGGTGCTTTATACATGTTAACGATTGAAAGTACTGACATGATATCTACAAATAAATATACTAATGATAGCTTCCCTCAAAATGGTATTAATGAAAATAAACATCAAGTAGTTAGCGTGGGCAGCGGTCAAAATAAATCATTGGATGCCGTTAAAAATAACTTGCGGTTTAATTCAAAAGGTAGTAATATTGCCCCTAAACCGGATGCTCAGGTAAGTGCAAATAAACTCATTGAACAAGAAGCAAAAATAAATACGGTCTATCCTTTATCTGCTTTAGAAAGATTAAATGAAGAATCAAATCATGTTATTGACCTAAGTAATGGAGATACTGAGATATTTCAAATAGAACACTCTTATTCTGCAAGTAAGTCTAAATTATCAAAAATCAATGGTCAGAACAATGAGAAAGAAAGAATCCAAGAACCACCACTTTTGGATTTTAAGTCAATCAAATTGTACAACACCTCAGGCTCTCAACCGGATTTTGTACAGTCTATGATGCCGGTTAAAATATGGCCATTGCAGCCTAATTCATTTAGACATCGGATAGCTATACAAGCCATATATCAGTATAATTACAGTTATAGAAAAATAACAGGCCAAGGTAAAAAGTTTTTTGATCAAAGAGAAAGACAAGGAAACGTCCATTCTTATGGTTTGAGAATTGATATAAGTATCGACAAATCATTGAGATTTCAATCAGGTTTGGATCTTCAAAACCAAGCTTTGTACCGTGGGAAGATGGTAGAATCAAAATATATAGGAAATAATCAATCAGAAACTTTATTGTCCACCTCTTTCAATGCAAATAAAGTATTATTCACATTAAATAATTCTGAGGATCTCAATATAGGTGAACTTGTATCCATAGCAGGAGTATTTAGACAAGAAACAAAATGGATTAATATTCCGTTAAATCTGATATATCGTATTAAAAAAAGGCATTTTGCCATTGATATATCAGGCGGAATTAGCACCAATTTATTTTTATCCGATAAAATCATTTTCAAGGAAAGTCAGAAGAAAACACTTGATTTTATGCATACTTTCTCAGAATCCTCTGCACAAACGTACTTGTCTTATAATGGTGGTATTTCAGTTCATTACCTAAATAATTCTTTCTTAGATTTATTTATTGGACTTCATTACCAAAATGCTTTTACAAGTGCTACTAAAAGCAAAACTATTAAGTATTATCCATATCTATATGGGGTTCAAATTGGTGGTATTATTCCTGTATTGCATAATTAAAATGTAATATATGTATCACCCTATAGTAACAATGATATATCTTAAAAAATATAAAATTTAAGAGAAAAAAATCAAATTTAAGGCAACCCTTTCTTATAAAAAAGCACCTTATAAATTGTAGGATCCTAATAAAAAGAGATTATATCATTTAAAATAAAAAAAAAGATTAACATGAAAAAAGTATTTTATTTATTATTCGTTTTAGGCGTATTATCTTTTAGCATATCTTCATGTACAAAAAATGAAGAACCTGTAAAGATACCGGTTGTTACTCATTCAGGTTCCGGAAATGGTGTTTTGGTAACTGATTATTGTGAAGAAATAGATGATTGGGCAGAGGCAAACTATCCCGATGCGACCATAGATAGTGTTTTGTTAGTGACATATTCCAATCCTCAATCAGGAGAAGATTTTCAAGAATATGTTCTCTATTTGAGCAACGGTGTTACAGCAGGATTTGATGCTGATACATGTGAGTTTCTTTGGGATACTTGCCCAACTGAATACGATCCGGTATGTTGGGAAACAATACTTATAATAATTTATGTGAAGCTATACAAGCGGGAGCTGATTCAAGTGATGTTGAGGCCGGAGCATGTTGTACAGATGATTGTTCTGAAGACTTTAATCCGGTATGTTGGAATGATGTCACTTATGAAAATGAATGCTTAGCTTTATGTGCAGGTGCTGATGCTTCCGAGATCACTCCGGGTGCATGTTCTCCTTGTGAAGATGATTGTTCCGATGAATATGTACCTGTATGTTGGAATGGCGTCAACTACGACAATGAATGTTTAGCTTTATGTGATGGGGCGGTGGCTTCTGAGATTACTCAAGGAATATGTGGTGGAGACTGTATCAATGATGCTATTTCCAATACTTTCCCTACTGCGACAGTAGTCAGTATAGTTTCCGGATATTCAAATGTAGGATATGGAAACGCATTCTACGCAGTCACATTAGATTTCAGTGGCGCAGAAGTTGTTGTGTATTTTGATGAAGATTGTAATTACTATACTATGTGCGATTGTGATACAACTGTTGACATTCAATGTGCAGGCTCAACAAATTATTTAAATAATTGTGAAGCGGAGTGTCAAGCTCCCGGAGAAACAATTACATCAGGACCGTGTTCATGAAAATTGAATTAACATAATTTTTCTCAAACATGTGTTGGTCACAGTAAAGTGTGACCAACACTGTGTTTTAAAAATAAAAGACTATATTTGAGATAATAAATTTAACTTTGTTCTATGAAGAGACTTTTTACAATTCTACTATTATCGTTTTTGTACTTAAATTTTCTGGGTTCGCAATGTTTGGTTAGAGATATTCCTATTTCAGAAAGAGCTATCAATAGCACCCAAATAGTTAATGCAAAAATTATTGATTCACATAGTTTCCAAAAAGAAGGTCATATATACACTAGTTATAGTCTTAAAGATAATAAAAACGGACAAATAATTCACTTAATAGTCAAAGGTGGTCAATTTGGAGATCTTATAGAATTGATTAGTCCATCCTTAATTTTGAATATCGGTGATGAAGGGCTGTTTTACCTTAACAAATCTATAGAAAGTTCAGATAGCAATCCACTTTTCACTCCTGCGATAGGTGTTCTAAGTTTTATAAAATATAATCCGGCAAATGAAACTTTTGAGGATTATTTGCATATTTATGCTCCTAAAGACTTTCAATATACACCTGCAAGGACGGATTTGGAACAAACAAAAAACGATGAGAATATTTCATTTAGATATTACCCGAGAATAGATTTAATAAGCCCTTTAATTGTTACCGCAGGAACAAAACAAGTTATTACCATTAAAGGAATCAACTTTGGGAATAATGCTGCCGGGAAAGCGCTAATTGAATTTAGAAATCCTGATTATGCAACTGGGGCTGTTATTGCATATCAGAGTGTATCCCCGGAACACATCCTGTCTTGGACAAACAATAAAATAGAAGTTTTAGTACCAGGAAAAGATCCTTACCTTGGAAAAAGTGGTGCTGCCAGCGGAAATATAAGACTTCGTAATACATTTGGAGAGGTTTGTCTTTCTTCACAAAAAATAAAGGTTCTCTACAACCAATTTAGCAATGGAACCAATGGAACTCTGTTGGTCAATGACAATGATTTTGGTGGTTATACATTGAGTTACAATGAGAAGTTTAAAAGTATTCCTAAGAGAGTTTCCGCATTTGAAAGAGCATTGGAATCGTGGCAGTGTGGAATTCACTCCAGTTATATTGCAGATGGTTCGACAACTTCCGTCGGTTGTCCTGCTAATGATGGAATCAATCTGATATCTATGGATACAAAGTGTAATATGTCACCTGAATTACTTGCTCAAACCACACATTGGTTTATACAATGTTCAAAAACCAATACGATTCTACTGGAAATGGATTTGATATTTGACGATGCTGTCAAATGGTTTTATGATACTACAAAAACTCCTACCAATAAATTTGATTTTGAAAGTGTAGCACTTCATGAACTTGGACATGCGCATGGTATGGGACATGTTTTGGAAAAAGAGAACATAATGTTTGCCAATTTTTTCCCTGGAGAAATGAAAAGAATAATAGATACCAATTCAGTTAATTGCGGGCTAAATATCATCGAAAGAAGTAGTAAATTTAATAATTGTACTGATGTAGATTCATTTATCCCTTATCCGGAATGCGGTTTGCCATGTGAATTATCTTTGATGGCTATCCCTACATCCGATTGTAATATTGACCATACAATAGAATATACCATTACGGCTATGCATAGCAATGTAGGTAATAAGGGCTTTAATTTGTTTTTAGATGGTATCAAAATTGACAGTTTAAGTCCAATAAAGTATAATCTAACCGGGCAAACACCGCTAAAAATTCGTATTCCGGGGGATGGTCTAAATCACATCTTAACTATCCAAGATGTATTGAACGAAGACTGCATCGCAGAAGATTCCATTAGCGTTCAAGATTGTAATTGTTCCTTGGGGCTTGATGTGTATCAGACTTCAAATTGCAAAAATGGAGTCATCAGCTATACTTTAAATATTAGTGATACAAACGGTAGTAATGCCGGTTTCAATATTTATGTTGACAACATCCTTTTAGAAGATAGTCCGTATGAATACTCCAATGATGGTAATACTATTATTCAAATTGAACTTGAAGGAGATAATCAAAACCATTTGATAGAAATTCGAGACAATTCAGACGATGATTGTATTGCCTCTTCAACAATAAAAACTCCAAGTTGTACTTGTTCTCTTGATATGTCTTCCGTTCTCTCATCTGATTGTAACGAGAAAGAGCAATTAGGTGTTTTTCTGCAAATCATCTCCGAGAATCCCGGATCTTCCGGTTTTAATCTATATGTTGATAATAATTTATATGACGGTAGCCCATTCCCGTATATGAGTACCGATACGACAAACTTGATTATTTTTATGACAGGAGATGGAAATACTCATGAAATTAGAATCATAGACAGGCAAGACGAAGATTGCTTCACAACACAAAGCATATCTCTGCCGAATTGTCAATGTGAATTAGATTTTACGGCAGAAAAAATATCCGGTTGCAATGCCTCCAATGAAATCCTTTATAAACTTATTGTTAGCAATCCGGTTTCACAGAATAATGGTTTCAACCTATTTGTTGATGATATTAAATATGGAAACAGTCCGTACAACTATAGCTCAATTGATACTACCGAAATAATAGTTAATTTATCTGGGGATGGAAACAAACACTTCTTCAGAATTGAAGATATAGACAAAAATGATTGTAGTATTACAAAGGAGGTTTTAGTGGAAAATTGTGATTGTTCTCTGGAATTATATGCAAAACAAACCGGTAATTGCACGCCTGAAATGGATATATCATACAAGCTGACAATAATTCATTCAGAGGAACAGGGAGAACAATTCAATTTATGGATAAATGGTGTTTTGGACTCTAATTCACCTTATGATTATAGCACAAATGATAGTACGACATTGAATATTTCACTTCCCGGCGATGGTCTCGATCACCTGATAGAAATAAAAGACCTTAAAAATCCAAATTGTGTTGTTCAGAAATCCATCACTACGCCGGTTTGTGACTGTCAACTATCCTTTGTTGCTACACAGATTTCCGACTGTGACGAAACTAAAAACATAGCTTGGTCGATAGAGGTATCTAATTCCAATACTATTTCAGATAAATTTTTAGTATTTGTCGATGGCATAAACACCAATTCTGATGGTTATAAATATACGACTCCCAAAACATATATTGAACTCAATATAGCGGGAGATGGGGAAAAACATAAAATAATAATTCAAGATAAAACAATAACGGATTGCCTCTTTCAGAGTGAAATTCAATCTCCTGATTGTAAGTGTAACTTAAGTCTTGAAACCGCTATAGAATCGGATTGCGATGAATTCAATAATATAGAAATATTAGGTAGCATTATATTGAAGAACATTTACAGTGATAGTTTTTATGTATTTGTTGACGGAGAGATGATTGATGAAAATCCATTTAAGTACGAAAACAAATCTTTTAGCAATTTCAAATTTAGTATGAAAGGTGATGGCTTAAATCATCTTATTAAAATTCAGGATATAAGTGATGAAGAGTGTAGCTCAATCACTACGATTCTCGTTCCGGATTGTAGAGATATCGAGCCGGAATGTGAACTTTCATTTTTATCCGTACAATCAAAAGAATGCGAAGATGACCAAATGGAAATTATCGTATCATTTAAAGGGGCAAAACAGCCTTCCGAGCAATTTGAAATATATCAAAATGATCAAGTTGTACCATCTTCGCCCTACAACTATCATAGTTCAGGAATAAATACATTGTCAATCAATGCTTCTTGCACAACTACAACTATAATGATCAAAGACTTGCAAAATAAACAATGTAAAATTGATACCACGATTATACCTGTGTTTAAAAGTGAAGGATTTCAAGTATATCCCAATTTATTCAATTATAACGAGGTTTCTCTACAAATCAAAGGAATTTCATCAGAAGATTTCGACAAGTTATTACCCATAAATATTTATAATTTTGTTGGTGAAAAAGTGTATCGTGGCTATATTTTAGGGAGTCCTAAGATGACCTTGGATTTGAAAGATAAAGATTTCTCTTCCGGAGCATATTTTCTTATTATCTCAAATAATAAGGATTATATAGCGAAGTTTGTTATTGTGAATTGACCGGATGACTCTAAGAAAATATTAGATAAGCACTATACTTTGCCGGAATTGGGGGCATTTTAGTTTTTTTATTCTTAATAATTTATATTTCAGGTACTTGATTTTTTTCCATCGAGTGGTAAACATTGTATATATCCCAATATTATCAATAATTATAATTTTTAAGCATTTCCTTTAATTGCCGATAGTTTGAGCTCGTAATAGAAATAAATCTATTTACATAGTTGCGGACTTTAAGATACTTATTTTTCAATTTGGCACATAACCCGAAATTATGTATATTTTTTATTGTATAAAGTTCTTATTCCATAATCCACTTTATCAATCCATTTATATCAACGATAGACCAACTGTGCGGATGTCTTTTCCCATTTTCTCTGTATCCTTTATTCTTTGTTGCTATATATTCAACTTGGTTAAATCCCAAATTTTTAAGGCTTTCTGAAAGTCTTTTGATATAATAGGCATTAATTTGTTCATAATCCGCCTTTCTATTCTCTTTCCACCAAAGAGTGTCTGGTTCTGTATAAAGTCGAATTTTTGTTTTTTTTAAGGCTTTAATATTTTCAAAATTATTAGTTTTTGATGTATAGATTGAGTATTCCTCATATTTTGAAATATCCTTGTTAGGATTTCCAAATTGCTTCCCTAAAGTTTCAATTATCCAAGTGCTTTCTCTAACTGATATTGCTGAAAAATTCTGGTTTAAATTTTTTTCAGAACTTCTGTATAATGCAACCAAATCAATTGGCGAATCCACAATAAAAACTCCTTTCGGTTCTAACTTAAACTCCTTGTTTTTAATTATAAATGAACTAATTAATAAAGCGATATTTCCTCCACTTGAAAATCCACCAACATAGATGTCATTTGTAAGTAGTTTATTTGCGATAAATATTTTTTGTAGCAGTTCTGCGAGATTTTTCTTTTCATTTTCTTCAAGCCATAATCTTTGGTTGTAATTCATATAAATTACTGCAATACCATTTTTCTTTGCAATCTCTAGTATTTTGAATTTCCGTTTGATATCTTCAGGTTTTTCTGAAAAACCTCCAAAAAGAACTAAAACCTTTTTTATGTTTTTAGTTGGTTTACATAATTCGTAATTGTCATTAATTATTTCTTTAAATTCTGTTATTACAAGCCTATCAGTTTTTACCTTTTCTCCATTTTTGCAAGAAATTAGAACTATAAGTATCAAAAATATTCCTATAAGTTTGTTCATTAGCTAATTGTTTATAACGTCTGCGGTAGCTGTTCGTAGCGTCCCGATAGGGCGCTATGACAGCTACCGCGTGTTCTCTATCGGCTTTTTTTTAATTCATACGTCTTAAACCAGTAAAAAAATGCTTCTGGATTAGACTTTTTTAGTCTATTTAATTTATTGTTTATCGGCTTATCAATTAGCCATTCTTTCATCTGCAATGGATTGCTAAATCTTTCAATTTTCACTGAATTATTTTCAATCAAAGTAACAAGATAAGCTATTTTCGATGCCTGAATAATTGCTTTTTCAATGTGATAATTCTCAGAGAAAATATATGCTCGTATTCTTCGAATACCTGATTGTAATTCTTCAAAGTCACCTTTCCCCTCTGATCCCCTACTTGCTATACAAAGACAAGTTTGATAAATATCTTCAATGACTTCCTGTTCGGTAATATTCTCTAAATTTCTGTATGATAATTCGGCTTTAGCAAATTTATAAAAAGTTTTTTTGACTATATTTAAGTTATCAATTTTATCGAATAGATTTCCAACATCGTAAAGTTGTTTAATAATTTCCATACTCATACTGTTTCCGCTTTTAAGATATGGGATTCCAGTTGTATATGGAGCAAAAGCAGTTAATTTGTCTCCTAAAATATCTTCTATAGAAGGGATATTGACCAATAAGGGTTTGTCTGTCATTGGGACAAACTCAGATTGTATTGGTAGTTGAATGATATTTTGATAATTTATTCTTTCAAATATAATGTCAAGTAAAATATAGTCCTCCGCTTTATTTGATCTATGAATGGGAGAATAGAAAAATTTGTAATGTTCCTTTTTTATCTTTGAATTTACATTTATTCGTTGTAACTCTTTTCTAATAAAACCTTTCTCAATTGCAATCAGATTTAAAATCTCATCAAGCTTTTTATCTTTTTTTGGGAAAATAATATCAATATCTATCGAAAGTCTTTTACTTGAATTAAAATGTAACATTAACGCTGTTCCCCCCTTAAACACAAAAGGTAAATTATATTTAACAAGACCTTCTAGTAAAAGTAACGCATAGATGACTTTTTCAATTAGGATTTTATCGGCTTTTCTATTTTCTTTAGATATCGTGTTAATCCAGTCTATTGTTATTTTCTCTTGATTTATCACTTTTTAGCAAATTGTATTTTTAGCTATAAATTTGATTTGTAAAATCTTTTATTTCTTCTTTTTTCCCTCTTCTGCTTGCATACCGAAGTAATTTACCTTGATTCAACGAATATTTTGAAATAGCATTTTTGTAAATAGTCTTCATTTCGTTTCCTTGGTATGCTGTAAATATTATATCATCACAAAAAATATCAACTAATACTTTTTCTAAGGATACTGTATTTCCACTTTTAGTGTTTATTACAGGGGCTTCCGTGATTAATGATTTTACAATAATTGTATCTTCATTTTCTGTAATATATCTATCAAAAACCTCCTTTGAAGGTTTAAAAAAGACATTCATATTTTGTTCTTTTAAAAAGATGAAAATAGATTTTGCAGCACCTTTTTCTACTTCTACCATTATGAAATTTTGATTGGTTTGATGTATGGTAAATTCATTTAAAATTGAAGTATTCCATAAGCATAATTCTAAGAAAGGAAACTCTTTTATAATTTTTTTATGTAAGGATTTTAATTTAGAATCAATTTCAGGAGTAAAGGGTCTAATTCTTTTTAATGAAAAGATTCCTTTACTAACTCTATTAATTATCCCTCTTTTCACTAAAGTATATATTCTCCAATTGATGGTTGTTTGATTGATTTTAGGGTTAACGGTTTTGTAGAATTGAGCTATGTCAATATACTTGAACTCCTCCTTGTTTTCAAAGAAAGATTTAAGCTCTTGTGTATGTAATTTATCTTTGATAGTTTATGTAATTTGTGCAAATATAATAAACTATATTTCGGCAACAAAATAAATTACTGCCAAATTATAGATTGTTTTTTTTCTTTGCAGATAGAGAACTTTGTTCTATGCGGAACAAATTTATCCCTTTATCTCGTATTTTCTAAAAAATCTTAAATAAACCCTATTTCCTTGATTTATTCCTCCACATCAAACCCTACATTATCCTTTATCAGCATTTTTGCATTTTTATTAATGTATATTGCTTG
>JALVEE010000322.1 GCA_027008645.1 Saprospiraceae bacterium | reverse complement strand
AGCCGGCATTCCTGAACATATCCACAATCGCAACTAGCACGGCATCAGCGCCAGCCTTCAGCATGGCGTTTCTCTCCCTTCTGCCCTCGGTTTCCGGAGCGAATGCCTTTGTCCAGGTTGCGCCGTCGGCGCGGCGGCGCATGGAGACGGAGATATAGCTTCTCAGCGGTGGCGGAAGTGGTTGCCCGGCATAGATCATTCGGCTGGCTTGGCGCAGCGCTAGGGACTGGGCGGCCCTGTCGCCCTCTCTTGCGAGATTCACGATTTCAGGCAGGGATAACCCCTCAATCTGCTTTTCCGCCTCTTGCGCGGCTATCTCGCGTCTCGTCTCCTTGTTTTCTTTTTCCCATTCCTTCAAAGACACGCCATCTGGCGTGTCTGCGCTGAATATCCGTGGATAATCCTCGGGGTTGGTGTCCCCCCTGTCGTCCTGCAAGTCGGCCGGGTCTTCCAGCGGTGGGATGTTGCGCTCATCGCTCATTTCACCACCTCCAGCCGCCGGCTATTCTCGGGGGGCTGTTTCATCCCGGCATGTTCAAGAATCCATGCCTCGATTTGTGTATGCCACTGACGTAGTAGATCAACGGGGCGCACTCTGTAGTGGCGTTCTGCGGTGGCGCTTGGTTTGTGCCCCATGATTTGCGGCACGACCCCGGCAGGAATGTCCATCCATTCGGCTAGGCTGCCGAATGAGCGGCGTAAGTCATGCGGGGTCAAATGGGGGAGGCCGGCAGCCTGCAAGGCTTTCTCGTTCTGTTTTGCTGGTACAGCTATGGGGCCATTGGTACGGCCGGAAGAAAAAACGTATTTGTTGCGGCGCGGAAGCGATTGGAGTAGCTCGCGGAGATATGGGGTAAGGGGGATAACCCTACTCGGTGCGCATTTGTCGCGCAGGGTGAGCGTATTCCACTGAAAGTCAACGTCGTCCCAGCAAAGCGCCCGAACTTCACCAGGACGGGCCCCGGTTAGAAGTATAGTTTGCAAGTAAGCCCGGTGAGCTGGCTCCCTGATGGTCTGCATAGCATTGAACCAAGCGGCCAGTTGCTGTCGCTCTAGCACTTTGTTCCTGGCGTTGCTGGCCTTTGCTACTTTCTTGCCGGCCAATGCCGCCAGCTTGTCAGCGTCGTAAAGTCCCTCATATTCGGGTTGTAGCTGGCCCCATCGTAGGCAGGCCCGCAGCAAGCGAAAGGCTTTGGCGGTTGTGGTGGGTCGTTTGGCGGCCTCCTTCGCCATGTGCGACTCCATCATGGATTGGCTGAGTTCAGACAGCAGCACGTCGCGCAGGGGCCACAATACCCCGGCAACGGTCTTTTTCTTGGAGCGCTGGCGTTGTTGCCCAGGCCGCGTCATAACTGCGGCGTGGTCTTTCAGGTGCGACTCGCTCCAACCGGATGCGTTGGCCTCGACATAGGCATCCCACAGTCTGCCGAAAGTGGACTTGGCTCGTTCACGTTCGCGTTTTTTGGCTTCGGCCGCTTCCAGGCGCTGGCGCTTCTCCTCCCTCGGGTCGATTCCCTGACTGATCAGCCCGCCAATACGCTCGGCTTCGCGTCGTGCCTGCTCTATGGTCAGTGAACTGACCGAACCAAGAGATAGGCGGAGGGGGCGGCCGTTCACCTTGCGGTAGTAAATAAAGGTTTTTTTACCGGATCGCAGTCGAACCCCTAGGTAAGTGCATTTTTTGTCCCACAGGACAACCTCTTGCTGGCCGGCAGGAAGGCTCAGGCGCTC
>JALVEE010000321.1 GCA_027008645.1 Saprospiraceae bacterium | reverse complement strand
ACCCTATAATGCGTATAGCTAACGATTGGGAACTCGATAAACTCAAAGAAGCAAGAGCATTGGAACACGATATATTGGTTGAGTCTAGAGCCATAACAGCTTCTCTCGGTTTGGATATGAAGATTGGAGATGTAGAATATCAGGGTGATAAACGTAAAATAACATTCTACTATACTTCCAATGGAAGAGTTGATTTTAGAGAATTGGTAAAAGTATTTGCAAATAAATTCAAAGTAAAGATTGAAATGCGCCAAATAGGGATTCGCCAAGAATCTTCAAAGATTGGTGGCATAGCTTCTTGCGGCAGAGAATTGTGTTGTTCTACATGGCATACCAATTTTACCTCCGTGACTACGGAGATGGTCAGGTATCAAAATCTATCTGTAAATCAATCCAAGTTAACAGGGCTATGCGGAAGATTGAAATGTTGCCTCAATTATGAATTGGATGTATATTTGGAAGCCTTGGAGGGGTTTCCCAAAAAAGCTGATGTCCTTAGACTTCAAGGCGGTAATGCATATCTGATGAAACTGGATATATTCAAAGGCGTAATGTACTATTCCATGAAAGGTGAAATGGATAGAAATAAAGTTTATGCCCTTACTAAAGAACGCGTCAATGAGATATTGAGTATGAATAGAAAAGGGGAGAAACCTCTTGAAATAGGAGCTATACAGTTTGTTAATGAAGATACAGGTGATGATATGGATTTTGCAGATGTAACAGGTCAAATAGAATTACCTGAAGAGAAAAAGACAAAACGCAGAAGAGGAAATAATCGTAGAAATAATAATAGAAGAAAAAATAATTCAGGAAATAGAGCGTCAAAAGGTAAAGATAGGCAGGATAGAAGAGGAGATAGAAACAGTAATAAGAAGAATAAAAATTCCGGCACTCCCCGAAATAATAAGAACAAACAAAATAACAAGCAGGAAAGAAATAATATTAAGGATAGTAGGGGAGAGAAAAAAGAGAATATCCAAAACAAGCAGGAAAATAATAAAAATACAACTAAGAATAGAAGACCGGCCGGTAAAAGAAATTATAAGAAAAGACCTCCGAGAAATAAAGACAATGATTAAATAAAATTAACTAAAAAAATAGCATTATGAAAATTAACAATTATGTTGATATCTCAACAATCGACAAAGAAGCAAAAAAAGATTACGTTGATAGACATTCACCTTTTATCTACTGCGATGAAAAGATGGAAAAAGGAAAGAAATCAATGGTAAAAGTACAGGTTGGAAAAGAATATAGTCACCCCGATGATTTCGATCACTATATCGATAAAGTAGAACTTTATGATGGAGATAGATTATTGGCTCAAGCTCATGTTCCTGCAGGAACTTTGGGTAATCAATCAGAGCAGTTGGAAGTTTATTTCTCAGTTGTGCCAACTAAAAAGAAATTGAAATTGTCCGCGCTTGCATATTGTACCAAGCACGGAGTGTGGCAAAGCGGAGAAACAGTAGTAGAAGTAGTGTAAATTTTTATGCTAAAGGAAAAGCGGCGGTGCTGAGATAAATGAATCAACCGTGATAAGCGAGTGTCTCTGACCTCGCTTCATTTGGGCGCATTTCATTTTTTCGCGTTGAAAGTCGATTTTTCTGCTTATTGGCACATCTGCCCCCTCATCCATCCCGCAAAAGCTCTGCTCTCCCCCTTATAATTTTTCTCCACTCTGTTACGAAAAATGATAGGGGGAAGTACCAACCCACAACTCATCGAAAAGG
>JALVEE010000320.1 GCA_027008645.1 Saprospiraceae bacterium | reverse complement strand
TTAGATCCTTTTACCGGCGGCGGCATAGGATTCAATTTTTCGCCCTCATATGGCTTCAATGAAAGATTTACTCTCTTTAGTTCCATTGAGTTTGCTCCGAATGTAAATTTGGGACCACTTATCGAGGCAACAACCAGATCAACTTTGTTTGAAGTGGGTGCAAAATGGATGTTTGGGAGTACAACATCTGCATTGCGTCCTTTCATACAAGCGGAATTAATGGGACATGCGGTTGTAGTTAATGACGATATTGATATTCTCACATTCGCAGGTAGCGGTGCAGGCTTTGGTACCGGTGTAAAATATTTTATAAATCCCGAATTGGCAATATCACTTGCTTTAAGTATCGATTTCGGTACCTATACAAATGTCAGATTTAATGATATTCAAGGGGATAAAGATCTCGCTTTTTACACAAAAAGAGCTTTTGTTGGAATGTCATACAATTTTTATTAATTAAACTTATTTTCTTTACATCTGATTATTACCAGACAATGTTCATCGGGACAGAAAGTATTTTTTTCTGATTATCAAGGCAAGAATTATCAATAAAAACAGTATTAATAGATATTTTAATAAACCGGCCGTGCTAAAATTGCCGTCAGAGTGAAAACCGGGATTGCCAATAAGGGTTAATCCCGCCCAATAATAGGGATGTTTTTGGTCAATTACAGCATCATTAATAAACTCTTTTTTGGAAAGATACAATGCAGTGGCTACATCTTTACCATTATTGAGATGTTTGTACATTTTCTTTAGAATCAAGGAACTGGTAAATTCATCTATTGGCCATAAAGATGTCAATATATTATCACTGCCGGCATATCTAAAAGCAAAAGAAAAACAATTTTTACCTATCCCCTTTCTATACTTACCCTTGGATGTTGAACAAGCACTTAATACAGTCAGATGATTATCGATATTAAGCCCAAATACTTCCCTCAAATAAAGATTACCATCATTGGCGGAATCGGGATAAAGCAACATATGTGTAGATAGGGGGTCTTGTTCATCAATAATACCATGAGTAGCAATATGTAAAAAGCGATAATCTTTTGATTTTTGCTTTAATATTGACTCGGTAGCTAAGCTATCGTAAAAGACATCGGCATTAAATTCATCTTTTAATAAACTCCCCAGTTCTCTACTGTAAAGTTGATCCAATACGGTAGTAGATTTCCCAAATGTTGGAATAAAACCAATGATTTCATTTGCTTGATTATATTGTTCTCGAGCCACATAATTAAAATCCGGACTTGTCGAATAAATAATCTTATGAGGCTCCGGATTTTTTCCGGGAAACAATAGCTCAAAATTCAAATTCCAAAGACTGCCATCAGGACTAACAATTAATTTATTGGTAGCTTGTGCTAAATCTCCGTTTTCCCTATTTAATAGTTGTTCTTTAAAAGGTAGGAATAAAATCCGGTATAATAATTCTTTTTTGTTTACCCAATCATTAGACAGAGTATTCTGAATTTCAAAATTCATTTTTTCAACCAAGCTATCAATTTTTTCCACTGAGCTATCCAATTTTCGTATCACAACTTCGCTTTTTGATATATATATTCCAAGACAAATGGAGTCTGATATAAAATAATTAAGTATCGAAGTTTCATCATCAATTTTATCTTGTAATTCTGCAATTGATGGAAATTTGAATTCATATTTATAATTGTAATATTTGGGATAATTTTTATTGATATATCTATTGAGTTCAATGAGTTTTCTTTCTTTTTCGAAATAATCACCT
>JALVEE010000319.1 GCA_027008645.1 Saprospiraceae bacterium | reverse complement strand
GAGATTGAAATGATGGGCGGAAATAACCAATCAGGTGCTGTAAAAGATGAAAATGGATTGCTCGAAGTTTCAGGTAAAAATGATGATAAAGGAAAAATTGGTTTTGTCGCAAAAGTTGGGAATAAAAGTGAGGATGAATTAGCAAATCAAATTCAAACCGCTTTCCAAAATATCATTCTCCATGGCATGAAAGACTCGAAAAACTTCAATGGCAAAATAGATTTTCATATCAGTCCAAAATTCAATCAATTAACACCGAGCCTTGAAGAACGAATCAAAAGAATGGCAAAGAATATAAGTGAAAGAGGAGCAGTTCAAATAATGGGAGGATTGTCAGGAGAAGAATTTAAGGTTAGATTTTTCTATGGCGAGAATAAGTTAATTGCTGAGACAATTGAAACTGAACCAGTTCAATTAAAGAACAAACCAAATAATCCTAAACCAAATCCAACGAAACAGAAAAGCACTACTAACAATCCTCCTAAATCTGAAAAGAAACCATGGTGGAAATTTTGGTAAAGAAAAAAGAAAACCGATGCTAATAAGCCGTATGACAGCATATCCGACTATCGTCAGGATACGCAGCATACGGCAGAACCGTAAGTATTAATAATTAATAAAAAAAATGGGAGTATACTTAAACGTGATTAGATACAAAAAGGATGATAGTTACATAGTAAATGAATCTTTACTTTACGACTTAATAGAAGTAGATTATGATAAAATCGAAAACTATAAAGTTGGAGATATACTATCTTTTAGAAATGGAATTCAGACAATAAACTACCTATTGAATCATCCCTTTAAATCCGATTGGGGTATTTATGATAATTCCGCATTCTTTTTTTATATATTGGCTGTATCTCCCGACTTTGGAATATCTTATAAAAAAGTGGATAGAAAAACTATAGTTGCCCTATTTAAACCAGATAATATACTGAAAATAGTGACTATAATTGTTGAAAATATTAGTTCTTTTTCTGAAGCAGAAGCAAGCGAAATTGAAATATACAATTTAAAGAAATTGCGCGCAATGCTTAATGAAGCGAAAGAAGAAAACGATTATATCTTATTAATGTGGGGATAAAAATGCTAACAATGTGTATATTTAAAGCAGGGTGTAGTCGTAAACCGAGAGAGAAAAGCCTTGAACAATGTCCGCCAAATATAAAATTTAAAATTGTAAAGAAAAATACAACATAAATTGTTATATTTGCCTCAGTGCTAAACCGAAAAGATATCACTTTGAAGACCCGCACTAAAATATACACGCAACGCTAGTGTCAAGTCAAGTGTAATGTTTCGGGTAAGTTGATGTTATTTTTGTCGAGAACAAAGCATATAATTTTCAGCATAGCCGTAGCTATGGTGGGAATTATTAATGCAGTTATCGGCAAAAAGAACGATTACTTGGCGTGAAAGAGTATGCTTGACTTGACACTAGTAATAATAAAATAGAAGAAATAAATCTAAATTTTACTGTTATGTTAAAAGAAGAAAGTGACAAATCATTGAAACAGGATGATAATAAAAGTTCAAGTAATTGGATTAGTCCCTTTTTAGACAATCAAATTGGTTTAAAAGAAATATTAGTCACTGCTATACTAACTTCAATAGTTACAACATTATCATCTTGTAGTCTAATACAAAAGACAAAAAGATATGGAATTTATTCAAGGGATAAGTCGAAATCAGTTGTTTCTGATGAATTTGGATGGTCATGCATCTCAAGATTCATGGGCAAGAATAATAGATTTATTTGTAAATTTAATGGATTTGGAGAAACTTGGTTTTAAAGATGTTCTCAAAAAAGAAGGTCGTCCTCCATTTCATTCTTCTGTTTTATTGAAATTACTATTGTATGGGTATAAAAATAATATAAGATCTTCACGTAAATTGCAAAAAGCCTGTGAAGTAAATTTGGAAGTAATATTGATGAAAAAGACATCGGAATTATGAAAACACGTAAATCATTGACTATTTTTTTGCTTCTTTTAATTGGGTGTTTTTCCTATGGACAAAATGATTCCTTAAACAACAAATATTTTTCAATTGGCAGTAAGACTTCTGGAATTTGTTTTGGTAATTCAAGTAAATAGGGTGTATTTGGGCGCATTTCATTTTTTCGCGTTGTGGGTTGATTCTCCTTTAGGAGTCAGAGGCAAGTAAAGAGAAAAGCGAAAAAATGAAATACGCCTTAAATCAGCATTGAAAGTAGGATTGATTATGCTTTTGGACGAACACGGTTATCCACCGGTTAAAAGAGATGAAGTCTATGTTGAAATATTTGAACAAGCAGAATTTTTAAAAAGAATAGACAATAAAGTTATATAGCCAACTCATAAACCAAAACTTAGCGGTAAGTATGTCTTTTGCAATCGCAAAAAGAAATAAAACTAGTAGCAAATTAAATTATTTCAACAAAAAACCAACCTTTTGATAGTATAGTTACGTCTATTTTAATTAAAGAAGAATTATGAAATATTTAATTTTATTATTTGCAGTATTTACAACTTTCTCTTGCTCCAAAGAAGATAGGTATCAAGAACTCGATTGTGATTTAATTGGTGAATGGACTTGGGTTAAAACCAGCGGGACAATTGCAGGACGAACATGGACCCCTGAATCATCAGGCTATGAAATGCACATTAAAATAGATGAGTCAAAAATTTCATTTTTTAAAAATGATACTTTAACTAATATTTATGAATATGAGGTTTTTAAAACGGATACCTTATATACACATGGAAACTTGGCTTCATTTATTAAGTACAATAAGATAACCCGACGTTATACCATTGAAAATAAAACATTAGAAATGCATGATTTGTGTTTTGATTGCCTTTCTTATTCATTTGAAAAGAATTGATAAAAACTAAAATAAGGTAGTTCATAGTTAGGAACCGGTTCTTTTTAATAATCATGAGAATTTTGACAACAAATCGATTCTCTCATAACGAGGGTGTATAAATAGTATGATTTCTGAGAATAAAAATCACATAAATAGATAAATTAATAGGTCAAATTATTGATAGAAAAGGGACACTTGCGCGAGATTTTTGTTATTTTTGAGCGAAAAAACATAACGGCTTTGAAATTATTGATAGTAAGATTTAGTTCAATCGGGGATATAGTCCTTACCTCCCCTGTCCCCCGCATTGCCAAAGAGCAATTAAAGGCAGAAGTGCATTATGTCACAAAGTCCCAATATGTATCATTATTAGAAAACAGTCCCCACATTGATAAAATATATTCATTTGAAAAGAATATTAATGAAGTGATACCTTTGTTAAAAAAAGAAAAATATGATTATATAATCGACCTGCACAATAGTCTAAGATCAAAAATACTGAAATACAAGCTCAAAATAAAGTCAAAAGTTGTAGATAAAAAAAATCCTGATAAATGGAAAATGGTAAACCTCAAAAGCAAAATAACTATTCCTCATATCGTAAACAGATATATCGCCCCTCTTGAAAGACTGGGCTGTCATAATGACGAAAAAGGATTGGACTTCTTTTATAAAAAGGACAAAATGCTTTTTGAAAAATACAATATCCCAACACCTTATATTTGTATCTCGCTTGGAGCAAAACATTTTACTAAAAAAATCCCTATAAATGTCATCATAGATATTATATCCGGAATAAATAAAAATATTGTGTTAATAGGGGGTAATGACGTCATAGATGAAGCTCTTGAGATTGAAAAAAATATTGATAAACCACTTGTAAATCTTGTCGGAAAAATCAATATTCCGCAATCTGCTCAGATAATAGATTACTGTGAAAAATTATTGACTGCTGATACAGGAATGATGCATATCGCAGCAGCATTAAAAAAAGAGACTATAGTCCTTTGGGGAAATACCGTACCGGAATTTGGGATGTACCCATATTATGGAAAACACAAGGTAAAATCAAGTAATTTTGAAGTTTCAGGACTCAAGTGCAGACCTTGCTCAAAAATCGGTTTTGACAAATGCCCAAAAGGGCATTTTAAGTGTATGACCGAGCAAAACACAGAGGAAATTATAAGTAGTTTATACTAATAGAGTACATTTCATTTTTTCGAGTTGCGGGTTGATTCTCCTTTAGGTGTCAGAGGTATAGTATGGGAAAAGCGAAAAAATAGAATACCCCTCACTAATATGACAAAAAACTATTTAAACCTATTGTTTATCAATAACTATAAATGGCATTTCTTAGTGTTGCAATTCGTAAATCAAATATCGTTAATAATTATTCGACATTCAAATTTACTATCACTTTCTAACTTTAGCTCCAAGTTCTTGTTCAAGCAAATAGATGTATTTCTTAAATCCTTTATCTATCACTTTATCATTTAGAGTCTTAGTTTTATCTTCAAAAATCAAAGAAACGGCATATGAAACATTGCCCTCTCCCAATTGTTCATCATTGGTATAGACATCAAACAGATTGACAGATTTCAAAATTTTCTTTATAGCTTTATGAGCAAGTTTTTCGATATTTTCAAACTTTACCTGTTTGTTAATAATCATAGCTACGTCTCTCCTACTCACAGGAAACTTACTTATAGATTCTATATGCATCTTGCTTTCGCTAAATCTTATCAGATTTTGGAAATCTATTTCACTATAAAATACGTCTTGTTTCACGTCAATAGCTTTTGCAACTTTTGGATTAACTTTACCGTATTTGGCTATCACATTTTTGCCTTTATGCAGTTTAATCCCATACTCAAATCTCGAATCATCTTCGATTGGAGAACTTTGATATTGATTTATATTCATTTTTGTCAACACATTGGACATATGTGCTTTTAATGTATAAAAATCAACTTTTTTGGTATTATCTGCATTCCAAGACTCATCATATTTTTTCCCCGTAATATAAAAGGACAAATACTCTTTTTCTTCGATTTCATCTTCTACAAAATGGTATGATCTGCCAAATTCGTACATACTTAAATCCTTTGCTTGACGATTGAGATTAAATTTTACATTTTCCAAAGCAGACAACATCAATTCAGGTCTCATTATATTGAGATTGACATTAGATGTATTATTTATAAAAACCAATTCTTTTTCATCATATCCCAATGTACTCACGTATTTTTCAGATTCGGAAAGCGAAAGGCTCATCGCCTCAAAAAACCCTTGATTGGTAAAATAATCAGCGAGATAATTTCTCACTTTATAATTTTCCTTACCATCAGAATGATTTACGGAAATAGACACTTTAGCTGGAATTGGAACATTGTTTAGCCCGTAAATCCTCAGTACTTCTTCTATAACATCAGCCTCTCTGGTCACATCAGCTTTATTAGTCGGAATTGATACTACTACAGAATTGTCGTCCTCTGATACAATATCAAATTTCAATGCCTTAAAAATATCTTTTATTTTATCTTTAGGCATATCCAAGCCGATAAGTCTGTTTACGTTTGAATATTTGACCTTCACTTGAGCCGGCTGTACTTTATTTGGATAAACATCAACTATATCCGACACGACTTTGGCATTTGCCAATTCTTTCATCAAATTAGCTGCTCTTTTCAAAGCCAAAATAGTGATACTTGGGTCAGCTCCTTTTTCAAAAACCATCGCGGCATCCGTACGCAAATTGTGCTTCATACTGGATACTCTAATCGATTTTGCATCAAAATAAGCAGATTCCAAAAAGATTCTTTTGGTACTATCACTCACTCCTGAATCATATCCTCCATACACACCTCCCATACACAAAGGATTAGAATCGATATCACATATCATTAAATCTCCCTCCCTCAGTTTAATTTCGTTTTCATCTAAAGTTTTAAACAAAGTACCCGCAGGTAATGTCTTAATCCTAAGCGTATCGCCTTTGATTTTATCCGCATCAAAAGCGTGTAGCGGTTGACCGAATTCGTGCAATACAAAATTGGTAATATCCACTATATTATTTATAGATTTCACTCCTATTGAAGTCAATTTATTTTTAAGCCAATCGGGGGATTGCTTAATCTCTATATCGTCGATTACCACTCCTGCATACCTTGGGCATCTGGCCGTATCCTCAACAATAACTTCTATCTTTTTGCCACCTCTATCTTTTGAAAATTCACTAACATCGGGCAATGTAACCTCGCCTGTGTGAGCTTTATTGACCTGAAGATATGCCGCCAAATCCTTTGCAACCCCTATATGAGATGTAGCATCTGACCTGTTGGGAGTCAAGTCAATTTCGTAAACCCAATCTTCCTCTATATTGAAATAATCGCTAGCCTTTGTTCCGGGGCTCACATCATTTGGCAGTACCATTATGCCATCGTGGCTTGTTCCAAGACCGAGCTCATCCTCTGCGCAAATCATACCTTCTGATACCTCCCCTCGGATTTTTCCTTTTTTGATTTTCCATTCCTCACCTTCAGGGCTGTAGAGAACCGCTCCAATGGTAGCGACCAATACCTTTTGCCCGGCAGCAACATTGGGAGCACCACAAACGATATCGACCAAATCTCCGGTTCCTAAATCAACTTTTGTCACAGATAGCTTATCTGCATTCGGGTGTTTTTCACAAGTTTTCACCTCCCCTACCACGATTCCTTTAAGACCTCCTTTAATGCTTTCCACTTTCTCTACTCCGGCAACTTCAAGACCAAGAGCTGTCAGGATTTCACTTATTTCTTCTACAGATAAACCATCAAGATTTATATAATTTTTAAGCCAATTTAATGATGTTTTCATTGCTAACTACTTTCACTATTTTAAAATAATCCGCAAAGATATGAATAATACCAAACAAACTCTAAAATGACACAAATATTCAATTTTAATTTTCCAATATTTTCGGCAAAAATGAATTTTACAGTGTCGGTTTGCCCTCATCTTTTCACTATTCATCCTCACCCCCCAATGAAATATTCATAAATGAATTTCACGGGGCAAGCTAGCCCTCTCCTTTTCATACGCTTATACTATCTATTGAAAAATATTGAAAAAGGAGAGGGAAGATGATGATTGGTCGTTTGGGTAATGCTTTAACCCAACTTGGCATTATTTACAAAAAAAACACAAAAATTCAGCTATTTTTCGGACTTTCTAAAACATAAATAATTGATAATCAATTGCAGTTATTTTTTAATTGGCGTTTGTAGTGATGTGCGGTGTTTGGTTGTTTGGAAAATTTATCTTACCTTTGCAGCATGTTTATTAGACAAGTAAAAAAACAACGTAGTAAATCATCAAAAGTATTTTATCAATACTCTTTGGTTCAGACA
>JALVEE010000318.1 GCA_027008645.1 Saprospiraceae bacterium | reverse complement strand
GTAAAGACGCGATTAATCGCGTCTCTACGGTCAATCGCGTCTTTACGGTCAATCGCGTCTTTACGGTTAATCGCATTTACCTGTTGGGCATATTGTTGCAATGCCTCATTAAAGGGTTTTATCTCTTTAGTTTTCGCGAGATTAAAACCAGCTTCTTGCATTTTTACGACATCGGGAGAAAGGTTGCCCATTTTTTATAATGTTTTTAAGTTAAACAATTGGATTTTATCACAAATATATAACTTTTGGCAAGTTTTTATATAATTTCGCGGGATTTTTATTTTCTATTCTTCCAATTTTGGGGATTCATGCTGGTAAGCAAGACAGCTATTTATTATAGTATAGTAAATTATACTTTTTTATGCCAAGAGCTTGTTTTCTTACCTAACTGCCATCCCGTAGAACCCCAGCCCTCATTCACTAGATAACTTCTAAAATCTCCAATCCTTGTTCGGTGTTCGGTATTCAGTACCGTTCAATATAGAATATGAATCAGACTTCAATACGTGAAAATGAAATATAATCAATTGAAGTATCGCGCTTTGGCAACATGCTGAAAGTGAATGATATTGCAAAGTTGATGTAAAGGTGATAAGTTGAATGAATCTGTGAATATCAGTTCAATCGGTGTCATCCGTGTTCTATTTTAGAATACTTTATATGTTGATAAATAGCGGATAATCATGCATTTACTGATTATATTGTGTTTCCTTGAATATCAATTGCTTAACTAATGTGCGAAATTTGAGTAATTTTTATCCTCTGGTTTAGTACCAAATTCACTTAAAATTGATTACTTTTGAGGCTCTAAAGTAATATAAGAATGAAGATTGTTTTGAGTCGAATTGTTATAATCGTTTTATTGTTTCTGGTACAATATCATACCTTGTTTTCCCAAGAGAATAAACCCGACTCATTATTTGCTTTCAAGATAAATGAAAAAATTGTTTTGGATGGAGTCATGAATGAAAATGCTTGGCAAAAAGCTATACCTATAAGTAATTTTCGCCAAAGAGAGACTAAAGAAGGTGCATTGCCAACTGAAAAGACTAAAATAGCTGTTTTGTACGATAATAATAGCTTGTATATCGGCTTTTGGGGATATGATTCCAATCCGGGAAGCTTGGTTTCAAAGCAAATGAAGCGGGATTTTAATTGGGGTGGAGAAGATAATTTTGAAGTGATACTGGGAACATATGCAGATAGCCGGAATGGCTTCCTGTTTGTCATAAACCCTAATGGTGCCAGGGCAGATGCTTTGGTAGGAAACGAAGGATTTGAATTCATCAAAGACTGGGATGGTGTATGGGATGTTGCGGCGGTTGTAAATGAAGATGGCTGGTTTGCTGAAATAAAGATACCATTTTCAACATTGAGCTTCCAGAAGAAGGATATTCAAAATTGGCAAATTAATTTTGAACGAAATATCAGGCGTAAGAATGAACAATTGATGTGGCAGGGGTATTTGAGAAAATATGAAATAGAAAATATCTCCCAAGGAGGTATATTGGTAGGTTTGGAAAACATAAAGTCCAAAACGCATATTGAGTTCAAGCCATATATTACTGCCGGTATTGAGAGAGATGATGAAAATCAATATAAAAAGATTGTAAAGGGTGGAGGAGAGGCAAATATAAATATCACTCCTACGATGAAACTTAATCTGACCTTGAATACGGATTTTGCCCAGGTCGAAGCCGATGATGCAAAGGTGAATCTTTCGCGATTCAACCTTTATTATAAAGAGAAAAGGCAATTTTTTCTGGAAGGGTCTAATTATTTTCAGTTTAGGACAAGTCATAGAAATTTTGTTTTTTATTCGAGGCGTATTGGATTGGAAAATGGAACTGAAATTCCTATTTATGGCGGTGTAAGATTATTTGGGAAAATGGGCAAAAACAATATAGGTTTTATGTCAATGCAAACAGGTGATATTGATGCCCGGTTTACCTCTGATTCAACAGATGTCTTATCTACAAATTATTCGGTCTTGAGATACAGGAGAGATGTTTTGGATAAATCAAGCGCGGGGTTTATCCTGACTTCAAAAATAAGAAAGGATGGAAGAAGGAATTTTGTATATGGTGGTGATTTTAATTACAAAACATCAAAATTTCTGGGAGATAAAAATTTTGCTTTTGGTTTGACTTTAGCAAAATCATATACCGATGGTATAGATAATTCCAAATCGCTAACATATAATTCATATATCGGTTATTTTAATGATAAGGTCAAAGCAATTGGTTCCACAACAGGCGTGCAAGAGAATTACAATGCTGAAATGGGTTTTTCAAGGCGAAATAGATATAGGTCTTACTTTACCATTTTAGAGTTTAACCCGCGTTTTAAATCTATTGGGTTTGTTAGAAATTTCACATTTATACCCTATGAATTCGTGTCGTATGTCGATGATAAAACAGGGGATTTACAGACTTTGTGGTATGAGTTTACTCCTATTGGTGCTGTGTTTCAATCAGGTGATGAGGCGGCTTTGAGATATCAACGTACATACGAGAATATTACTGATGTTTTTGAAATATTTGACACCATAAAAATCCCGAGAGGTGAATATTGGAATAATGGTTATGAAATTGAATTGTCCTCTTTCAAAGGAAGAAAAATTGGAGCTGATTTTCAAGTCAATTATGAGGGCTTTTACAATGGACAGAGGTTATCAACAGAGTTTGGATTGGAAGTAAACGTAAATAAGCACCTGAATATGGGATTGGATTGGAATAGAAGCTATATCGAACTGCCGTCTAATAAATTTGTGGTTCATGAATTAGGCAGCAAGATAGAATATGCTTTTAATCCAAAATTGAATACAAGTATTTTCGGGCAATGGAATAATGAAGAAGATGAAATTATTTTGAATTATAGAATCAATTGGATACCGGTTATAGGCAGCAATGTTTATTTCGTTATCAACCAATTAATAGATAATAGCAAAAACGAATTTAAATTGAAAAAAACAACCGTTTTGGCTAAAGTAGTATGGAGAATAACAGGGTGAATTGCTATGTTAAAAAATAGATTGAATTCTTATTAGAAATATCTGTAATTATTGCAGGTTATTATCTCATATTTTAATATCTTCGCACAAATTATTTTTTTTATAAAAACACAATTAAATATATAAATTATGGCTAATGCAATATTTAAAGTACCGGAACCGAGCAATGAGCCGGTTTTGAGTTATGCTCCGGGTACAAAAGAAAGAGCTGAAGTTAAAGAAATGCTCAAAAAACTTAAGTCTGAAAAATGGGATATCCCTATGGTCATAGATGGAAAGGAAGTGAGGACCGGAAAAACTGTGGAAATCCACCCTCCTCACGAATTGTCCCACACTTTGGCAGAATATCATGTTGGTGATGCAGGACATGTGCAAATGGCAATTGATGCTGCGATGAAAGCAAAGAAAGATTGGGAAAATATGGCTTGGGAAGAAAGAGCAGCTATTTTCCTAAAAGCTGCTGATTTATTGTCAGGACCTTACAGGGCCAAAATGAATGCTGCGACCATGCTTGGTCAATCAAAAAATATTTTTCAAGCGGAAATTGATTCTGTAGCAGAATTGGCTGATTTTTTCAGATATAATGTCAAATATATGACACAGATATATCAAGAGCAGCCATATAGCCCAAAAGATACATGGAACAGGGTAGAGTACCGGCCATTGGAGGGCTTTGTTTTTGCTTTGACACCATTCAATTTCACATCAATAGCCGGGAATCTTCCGGGAGCTCCTGCTCTGATGGGAAATACAGTAGTGTGGAAACCTGCGAGAACGCAGATATATTCAGCTTGGGTGATAATGGAGATATTTAAGGAAGCAGGACTTCCTGATGGAGTGATTAATATGATCAATGTTGGAGGAGCAACTGCCGGAAAAGTGATATTTGAAGATAAAGATTTTGCAGGACTTCATTTTACAGGATCAATGGAGACTTTCCAGTATTTGTGGAAAAAGATCGGTAGCAATATCAGTAAATACAAATCATTTCCTAGAATAGTAGGTGAGACAGGAGGAAAAGATTTTGTCATGGTTCACAAAAGTTCTAACGCTAAACAAGTAGCTACAGCCTTGACAAGAGGTGCTTTTGAATACCAAGGACAAAAATGTTCTGCTGCTTCCAGAGCATATATCCCTAAAAGCTTGTGGGATGATGTATTTAAGTATTTGAAGCAAGATATAGAATCATTTAAAAAAGGAACAGTTGAAGATTTTTCTAATTTCTTCAATGCTGTTATCGACGAAAGTGCATTTGACAATATCGCATGGTATATCGATGAGGCAAAGAAAGATGATGCTTCTGAAGTTATTATCGGTGGGGGTTATGACAAATCCGAAGGTTATTTTATTGAACCAACAGTTATAAAAGTGAGTGATCCACATTATAGAACGATGGAAGAAGAGATTTTTGGACCTGTACTATCGATTTATGTTTACGACGATGATGATTATGAAAAGACTTTGGATATATTGGACTCAACTTCTCCATATGGATTGACCGGGGCAATTTTTGCAAGAGACAGGCGTGCTGTATCATTAGCTGTTGAAAAACTTAGAAATGCAGCAGGTAATTTTTATATCAATGATAAGCCTACAGGCGCTGTCGTAGGACAACAACCATTTGGAGGAGCCAGAGCTTCCGGAACAAATGATAAAGCCGGTTCTTCATTGAATCTTTACAGGTGGGTTTCCCCTAGAACAATAAAAGAGAATTTTGTTTCTCCAACCGATTACCGGTATCCGTTTTTAGGGTGATAATATGACGTTAATGTTTTGTGTGGTTTTTGTCATAAAATGTAACTAAGTGCATTTCATTTTTTTTGTTTCGTGAGATGATTCACGATAAGTGGTCGCATTTCATTTTTTCGCGTTGTGCGTTGATTGTCCTTGGGTTGTTGGGATTGTCTATGTACGAGGTATAGGAGTCAGAGGAAAAGCAATGAGAAAAGCGAAAAAATGAAATGCACCTTGATTAACGATTGTTTCTAATTGCGCTTCAATTCTATTTTATTAATCTTCATTCACAGTCTCAAACATCATCCCATATGGTCTTTGAATTTGGCGTGCAAGTTCGTCAACGCTGATATTGCGACTTGCTCTGACATATTCTCTTCCCTCAAGAAATAACAATATTGTAGGTACTGCAAATACCCTGTTTTGACCTGCCGCTTCAGGTATTTTTACTGTATCGGAATATACCATTTTTAGTTTTGAAAAATTCTCTTTTACCATTTCTGCAACTTTTGGTTTTAAAACCTTACAGACATTGCATTCTTCATGAGAAAAATAAACTAATACGCCCTCTTCTGATTTGATTGTGTCATTTAATTCTTCAAATGACTGTACTGATATAAAATTCTTATTCATCGATATTTTTTTAGATATTGTCTGCACGAAAACAGACAATTTTTTAAATTCAGATAATTATTACTTATAATTAGATTTTTAGCAAATACTATGTACAACAATAATTTTCAAAAAATGTTTTGGGAGATTATATTTTGGTAAAATTGCGATTATAGTATTCGCAGATGTACCGGGATCTTAGTTTGATTTGTAGTGTGCACGTGTCTTTGTGCGACATTTATGCTGTTAAATTTCACTAATAATTTTTATTTTTGTGTTTATATTTTATATTTGCTATTGAGACAGGTTTTTTGCAATATTAATCCAGAACAACTTTTCGAAAAATATAATATATTAAAATATTGTTTTGATAAATTGAGTATTTAAAACGTATGAAAAATATTATTCTGTTTGAATAGGTTGTTTTAAGATATTGTATTTTGCCTGGATTGTATTTTGATATTAACTATTTCTTTATTAAATTAAATTTATTTAAAAATGAGAACAAAACTTTCACTTTTAGTTTTATTTTTTACATTATTAACGTTTCAATCTTATGCTGAATTGCCTTTTGGCGCTCACGCTGAGGATTGGACATTAGATCAAGTTCCGGAAAATTGCGATGTCTCCGGTGGATGGGGACCTACATGGAATCTTTATGAACAATTGGATGCGGGGAAACACGTGGTTATTGATTTTTCTGCTGTTTGGTGTGGACCATGCTGGTCTTATCATCAATCAGGTACATTAGAAACTTTGTGGAATAATTATGGACCGGATGGGGATAATACTATACGAGTATTCTATATAGAGGCTGATTGTAGTACAAATGTTTCTTGCCTTTGTGGTTCTGCCGGATGTAATAGTAGTACTCAGGGAAACTGGTTGGCGGGAGTCAATTTTCCTTTTTTTAGTCCTTCCGGTGGGGATTGCTCCAGTGTGACTAATGATTATGATGTTACTTATTATCCTACTTTGTATGCTATTAATGCTGATTATAAAACCGTATGGGAAGTGGGGCAAAGCTCTGTTTCTACATGGGAAAATTGGTTGTTTGAATCTTTTGAAATGGATATGGAATTTGATGTGACTGATGATATATGTGCTACTAGTGAAGGCTCTATAGATATGACAGTGAACGGCGGCTATGGAAATCTTTCTTTCTTGTGGAATACAGGAGCAACTACAGAAGATATTGATGGCTTACTTCCGGGAAGCTATTCTGTTACCGTTACAGATCAAAATGGTTATTTTTTAGTCAAGTCTGTAGAAGTCGGAGGAAATGATGATCCTATTGTTATTGAAGAAGATGTTGTTGAACCAACCCAATGTTATGGTGGAGCTGACGGATATATTGAGATTAGTGTTTCAGGAGGATTGCCCGGATATACATATTTGTGGAGCAATGGAGAAACATCTCAAAATATCTATGACCTTGAAGCCGGAGATTATACGGTTTCGGTTACTGACGGTTATGGTTGTACTGAAGCGAGAGATTTTGTCGTTGATCAACCTGATGAGTTAATTTTGAATTTCTATACTGAAGATGCTAGTTGTAGTCAGGCTAATGGAGCCATAATAATGTGGGCTGATGGAGGTACCGGAGAGGATTATGAGTACAGTATTGGAAATGGATATTCTTCTCAATCCGATTATTATGATTTGCCTGCCGGGACGTACAATATTAGTGTAAAGGATTACAATGATTGTGAAACATTTGAAGTGGCTATTGTCGATGGGACAGATGCTCCTGTCGCTAGTGCCGGCGAAAATAAAGAATTGAGTTGCAATGTTAGTGAGGTGCAATTGGATGGAACAGGTTCTGATTCGGGTTCAGGAATAACTTATAACTGGACTACTGAAGACGGGCATATTGTTTCAGGAGCTACGACTACTACTCCAACTGTAGATGCTGCAGGTTCCTACGTTATTGAAGTATTGGATGGGTCTAATAATTGTCTTTCTAAAGATACTACTGAAGTCTTAGATGGAGGAGGTCTTCCAAGTATTGTAATCAATGAACCTAATACTATTACTTGCACCGTTACAACTACCGAATTAAATGCATCAGAATCGGATAACGGGGACAACTATACTTATGCATGGACTACTACTGATGGACATATTGTAAGTGGTGCTGACCAACTGGTCGCTGTGGCAGATGCCGCCGGTTCATACTTATTTACTCTTACAAATACGGCAACAAACTGTTCTTCTTCAAAATCTGTAATAGTTACAGCGGACAATAGTGCTCCTGAATATTCTGTTCAAAACGATACTTTGACTTGTGTAAAAACATCTGCTACGCTTTGCGTTAATGTTACTTCATCATATGACAGTATAGTTTGGACTGCATCGGGAGATAATGACAATTGTGTCACGGTAACCACTCCCGGTGATTATGAATATACTATATATGGGACAAATGGATGTAATGAAGTGAGTGTTGCCCATGCAGTAAATAATGCTGATAGTCCAGTACTTACGATTCAGACTCCTGCTGTCTTGGGTTGTGGTGTGTCATCAGCTACATTGGATGCTACCGGATCAAGCACTGGTTCTCAATATTCATACAACTGGACAACAACAAATGGACACTTTACATCTGCTACAAATGAAATTACCGCAACAGTTGATCAAGCAGGAATATATTATTTGGAAATAACAAATTCTGAAAACGGTTGTGTTTCAAGCGGACAGGTCGAAGTTCAAGGCGGAGCTACAATGCCAAATGCGGAATTTAGTTCAAGTGTCGATTACAATGTGGTAACATTATATGGTAATGCAAGTGCAGGAGCGACATCTACTTGGGAAACAGGTGATATGACAGCTACAGGGGACACTGTGACTTTTAGTTTTAATGACAATGATACATATACGGTTTGTCATTATTTGGAAAATAGTTGTGGGGTTGATACCTCTTGTACGGATATTGTGATTGATGCTATTATAGCTTTAGGGTTTACAGACAATGTAGTAAATATTAGTTGTAATGGCGCTAATGACGGTAGTATTTCTGTCACTCCAAGTGGAGGTGTTGGTGCTTATAGTATAGCTTGGACAGGACCAAATAATACTACCTATAGTGATTTTGATTTGACCGGACTTTCAGCCGGGGAATACTCAATGACTTTGACAGATGAAGGTAATCATACCCTTACTCAAAGTTTTACTATTACAGAACCTAATCCTATAGAAGTTACATCCAATATTAACCCAACAACAGGAAGTGATGGCTCTATTGAATTGGAAGTAACAGGAGGAACTCCTCCATATACTTATTCTTGGAGCAATGGCTCTACCGATAAAAATCAGAGTAATCTTGCTAAAGGAGATTATACAGTCGTCATTACTGACGCTAACGGATGTACAAAAGAATTAACATTTACTATTGAAACATCAGCAGTAGATGATCCTGATTTTGTTTCTAGATTTAATCTTTATCCAAATCCTGCTGCTAATAATACTAAGGTTGCTTTGAGTTTTACAAACAGTTTAACCGGTAAGGTAAGCTTGGTAGATATCACAGGTAAGATAATCAGAACTTATGATATTAAAGGAAAAGATATGATAATCAATGTAGATTTGAATAATATTTCCGAAGGAATATACTTGATTAAACTTGAAAGTCAAAATCAAGTTGGAGTCAGGAAGTTGATTAAACTATAAGTTATAATTTACTTATAAAAAAAGGCAGCTTTGATTTCAAAGCTGCCTTTTCTTTTCTTAATTCGGGTTAATATATTTTATTATCTCTATATGCCCTTTCAATCGCTTCCCTATGATCGGGATGAGCTATATTCACTAGCTCTTTGATTCGTGTTTTTACGCATTGCCCGTATAGATTTGCCACACCATATTCGGTTACTACATAGTGAACATGAGCTCTTGTGGTTACTACACCTGCTCCGGGTTGCAAAAACGGAACGATTCGACTCCTTCCTTTTTTTGTAACTGACGGGAGTGCTATAATAGGTTTTCCCCCCTCACTCAATGAAGCACCTCTGATAAAATCCATTTGCCCGCCAACGCCACTATACATTCTCATACCTATTGAGTCTGCACACACTTGCCCGGTTAGATCTACTTCTATAGCTGAATTTATTGAAACTACCTTGGGGTTTTGGCTGATTAATCCTACATTGTTGGTATAATCCGCCTCTTTCATCTCAACGAATGGATTATCGTCCACATATTCATATAATCTTTTACTTCCCATTAAAAAAGTTGTAACTGCCTTACCGTGATTGATTTTTTTATTGTTTCCATTGATTACGTCTTCCAAAATCAAATCTACCACTCCGTCGGAAAACATCTCTGTGTGAATCCCAAGATTTTTATGGTTGTGCAATCTGCTCAATACGGCATTTGGTATATTTCCGATTCCCATTTGCAGAGTACTACCGTCTTCAATCATTTCAGCTATATAATCTCCTATTATCCTTTCAGTATTATTTGGCTCTGCAATATTATGATTGGTCAATTCCCTGTCAACTTCAACTACAGCGTCAATTTCCGAAATATGTATAATGCCATCGCCGTGAGTTCGAGGCATTTTGCTATTGACTTCAGCGATTACGTAGTCTGCATTCTCAATCGCTGCCAATGTAGCTGCAACAGTCACACCAAGTGAGCAATACCCATGTTTGTCCGGAGGAGAAACAGAAACTAATGCAACGTTTAAGTCAATGATGTTCCTTCTAAACAAATTGGGTAATTCTCCTAAGAAAACCGGAGTGTAACAACCATTGCCCGATGTTAGAGTATGCCTGACATTTGGACCGATGAAGAAAGAGTTTACAAAAAAACTGTCTTTATATTTAGGGTCTGCATATGGAGCTTCCCCTTCGATGTGTAAGTGCGAAACTGTTACATTTCTTAATTCCTCATGTCTTGCTGTCATGGCATTTATCAATGTCTGAGGAGCAGCCGCTGCAGCTTGAATATATACCTTATCATTGGATTTTATAATCTTTACAGCTTCTTCGGCAGTTGTGGATTTAAATTTCATATTGGGTTTTCTTTGATATTACAAAATATTATTAACTTTTTACTACGATATATACCAAAAAAACATATTTTATTTTGATATCGTAAAGTATTATACACAAAATTAATAAATAAAACCGAATTGATTTGTTTTGTTAACAAAGCTCGATTTTGAAATTAAATCGTATAATCTTGTCACCCAATATGATATGATTATTTAGAATTGTTATATATATATAATATTTATGACTTATCTAGCCCCAAGCTTGATCTCAATAGTTTTTTCTGTGTTTTTTCTTAATACTTTCAGAGTAACTATATCATCAGGCTTGTATTTTTTTAATTCATCGGAATATTTTTTCAAGTCATCAGTAACCACTCCATTAATTGATATGATGACATCTCCTTTTTGTAATCCTGCTTTGTCTCCTGCCGAACCGGTGATAACAGAAGAAATTCTTACACCTTTCCCTTTATAGGAAAAATCCGGTATAGAGCCCGTAGCAGCACGTCTTGCTTTCTTAGGTTTATCAGGTGATTCTTTACTTTGTACTTTGCCTGATTTGCCTGTAAATGGCATTGGGTCTATCCTGTCAGCCAGATATTCGACAACTTCTTTTGTGACTTTACAAACTTTTACCAATCCCTTGCCATCGATTTTATCCGTTGTATCTGTGGGCCTGTGATAATCTTGATGCGCTCCCGTGAATAATTGTACGGCAGGAATACCTTTCTCAATAAAAGCAAACTGATCGCTTGAGTCCAATTCCTTTTCGATAACTGTGCTTTTTACGCCAGTAGTATAATCTGTTCCCATAAAGATGAATTTCCATTCTCTTGCTGTGTTTCCATTAAGAACCATGAGTTTTTTGTCAAATAGACGACCATCTGTATCTAAGTTTATATCTGCAAATGGAGCATGAGTAAAATCAGATTTGAAATTATTTACAAAATATCTCGAACCGATCAGTCCCGCTTCTTCTCCTGTAAACGCAGCGAATATTATTGTCCTCTTAGGTTTAAAAGACCTTCCTAATGATTTTGCTATTTCCAAAAGAATTGCAACACCACTTGCATTGTCATCAGCCCCAAAATGAATCTTTCCTTCATCCCCCGGATGTACATCAGGCCATCCCGTACCTAAGTGATCATAATGTGCTGATAAAACGACAGGGTTTTCTTTTAGTTCCGGATCTGTACCGGGAATAATACCGATTACATTTTTTAATTTCAATTTGCCTTTGTCCTTGAATTTGTATTTGAATTCTTGAAAATATGAATCATCTATTGGTTTTATACCGTATTTTCTGAATAAACCTGCGATATAATCCGCAGCTTTGTCTAATTCAACAGTTCCCAGTCCTCTTCCTTTTAGGTCTTTTGATGCTAAAAATTTGATATGTGAAAGCATCCTGTCTTTCGAAAAAACCTGAGTTAAGTATGCCAAAGCTTTTTTGTCATCTTTTAATGCATTTGTTGGGTCATTTTCAAATTTATGTGAAAGCGGGGAATTTAACACAGGCCATTGCCCTTTTGCTATATTTGTAGGCTCGTCACCTTCAAACGCCAAAAAACTATATTTGCCGTAGTGGGGTAATTTACGCACAAATCCCGGAATTGATTTTTTGTTTCCAATGGACATAAATACGATTTGCTTATTGTAATTTCCGGGCTCAAAGGTTGTAATAGCAATATCTTTTTCTTTTAAATTAATATTTTTTCCTTCAAGAGTTATTTTATTATCCCCAAAAGAGGAACCGTATTCTTTTATTTGTTTATTAAAAACAGACGCAAATTTATTTTCAAAACCTATTATCCAGGCAGTTTCGGTCTTAGGTAAAGTTTTAATATCACTATCGAAAACTATTTTGAAATCATCTTTATCGTTTTCTATCCACTTCTGAGCAAAATCAGCATAAATTTCACTTTTTTCATCGCTGACCTTTTTTGGAAGAATGATGATGTTCTTCTTGCTTGCCCATATTTTTGACAAAGCGGGAGGGACTTCCTTTGGATCCAAAAGCCTAAAGACATCGTACAGAGGATCAACTATTACTTCTTTGATATTTCCACTTATTTCAAAATAATGCCCTTGCTTCTTTTTATTCATCTTGAATATTTCCTTTGTTACACCCTTATCTGTTTTTATGTAAATGGGTATATCCAATATAAAGGCTTTACCGGGAGATTTTTGTTGAATCATAACCAGTAACTTTTTTTTATTGTCCTTATTTACCAAATCAGCACTGAGTAATGACAATTTAGGAGCTCCTTTTCTATTGATCCATTGATTAAAAAATCTTTTTAGGTCAATACCTGAGATTTTTTCCATTGCTATCCGGATACTGTTGAAACTTGCATTTTTGAATCTGTTGTTTTTGTAAAATAACCTTAAGCCCTCAATAAACTTCTCATCTCCTAATTTTAATCTCAACATGTGAAACATCATCAAGGATTTTCCATATCCGATTGCTTCGCTACTGCCGTCGTGCCTGTTTATAAATTTACTCAATGGAAAATCATTTTCCGGTGTGACAAAATCAGTAAATTTTTGAAGAGTCGATCTTCGATAACTACTTCCTTGTCCTCTTTGTTCTTTTATGAGATGATCGGCAAGATATGCGGTAAGTCCTTCACACCAATTGCCTCTGTCAAAATCAACATAAACGCTATTTCCCCACCAATTGTGCAGCAATTCATGAGGATATGAAGAATGCAGAATAAAAGGGAATCTTATTATTTTTTCGCCTAATAGAGTAAATGAGGGCATACCATAGCCTGTTTCCCAAAAATTCTCAACTAATGCAAACTTGCTATATGGATATTTAGATATAAGACTTTCGTACATCGTCATATACTGTTCTGTGACTTCCAGATATTTATTTGCGAGGCTTTCATCCGGAGTTCTTAGAAAAGTCATCGCTTCGACACCGTTATTCATTTTGAAAGAATACTCATTGAATTTTGCTCCTATTAAAAATATCTCTTCCTGTGGTTTTTCGCATACCCATTGGTCTAAATGAGAATTCAACGAATCCTTAGATTCTACTCTCATTCCTTGTGATACTGATTTCCACCCCTTTGGTAAGTTGGATTGGAGCTTGAAAGTATATAGCAGTTTTGGAAAAGTAGGAATCCAGTATGTCGAACCTGCAAGATATATTCCTTTTGAACTGATGATTCCGGGAGATTCTGAAAAACCTCTTTGATAATTATCATTGCTTTGTTCCAAAGAAGATTGGATTATCCCTTTGTATGATATAGTACACTCCTTCGCATCAGTCAAAAATAGTATCTCCCATTTTGTTAAATCCAACTCAGCATTCTCTATATCTCTGTCCATACCAATATCGGCTGCATTGTTATCGTTTTCCAATTTGGTCAGATTAATATTATCACTATTGGAGTAGGGAATTAATGAAGAGTTTAGATAAAAATACATTTTATTACCCTCAGAAGCACTCAAGTCAATCCTGTCTTTTACAAATATAAAACTTTTATCGGGTTGAATTTCCGTTTGTAAATCGTGTTTTATAATTGCATTTTGAGCTTTAATTGAGGTAGATGTCAATATAAATACGGAGAAGAATAGGTAAAATGCAGTTGTTTTAAGAGTTTTCATCTTGCTTATATATTAAAAGTATTCTAATAATTAATATGTTTTGGTCATATCTTCTGGAATAACCAAAATATAATCTCCAAGCTTTCTGTATTCGTCTTTGAATTCAATGGATTCTGCTTCTTGCGTAGAGATAGTAAGTATCTTTAATTCACGTGCATATTTATTGAGGTACCAACTTATTGCACCGTGATTTTTTGAGTGAAAATCTCCTTGAAAATGAAGAAAAGTGAATCCTTTCTTATGATTTTTATTGATAAAATATGCCATTGTAGCATCTTTGATAGCTTGTGCTTCCACAAATTCAACGTTCATGCCCATACCGTGTCCGGTATCCATGGACATCATCTCATCATAATTAGGAGCTAATGTATCAAAAGGTACGGGTAGGGGAGCAAAATATCTTTTAGCTTCATCACTCAACTCTTCTAATCCCTTGAAGCCTTTTTTAGCAACAACTCCCGCATATCTTCTTGGAACATTGGTAGCATAAAAAGGGATTTGGTTCTTTTTAGCGTATTCCAAAACCGGTTTGTAGTCGGTTTTGTAATTTTTCCAGAGCCTCATCTCACTTTCAAAATAAGTTTTCTTAATCTTTCCACTCATGTATTCATCGAGTATTAGTTGATTATCTGCCTCATACATTTCAGCACCTATTTGTAAACTTGAATCAAGTGAAAACAAACGTTTGGTCAGTTGTAATTGCAGCCAGTGATTCATTGAATTATTGTGCAATTCTCCAAAAAGAACTACATCGACTTTTGACATTTTTTTCGCCATTTGTTCGAAATCTACAATTTTACCATTAGAGTCATATATTATATAAGGTATGGGTGATTGTGCCATTACGGATAATGACATCAATAAAATACCGGCAGTAATAAATCTTTTCATTTTGTTAATTTTAGATTGTGTATTAATAATGTGACTAACCCAATAAACAAAGGATAGCTTTAAATCGAGCTCAAAATTATAAAAAGAAAATTGATAATTATTAGTATTATAGCTTAAATTAGTATTATTTTGCATTTCGTAAATGTTCAGATTGTGAAAGAAAGTAAATACAATATAACTCAACCATTGCTTTTAGCAGTTATCTTGGCGGTTGGAATGCTTGTTGGTTATAGGTTAAATGACAGAGGGGAGCTTAGTCTTATTCAAAAAGAATATGCGAGTAAAAATGCATCTATAAAAAGCATAAATGAGGTTTTGAATCTGATTGAGAATAAATACTTGTACAAAACCAATTCTACTAATTTTACTGATGATGTGATGAGTAGTATAGTTGATAAACTGGACCCATTTTCAAGATATATCAATTCAGAAAAATATAATTCCGTAAATGATAGATTGGAGGGACATTTTACGGGATTGGGTATAGAAAGCTTATTTGTAGCTGATACCTTATTTGTCACAAATGTTCTTGAGGGAAGCCCGGCAGATAAGGCGGGATTGAAATCAATGGATAGGATTGTGCAACTTGGGAATTCTGTAATTGTTGGTAAAGATCGAGATGTTTCGGAAGTCAGAGATATTATAAAAAAATATAAGGGGAAAGATTTGGACTTAGTGATAGTTAATCGTTACGGGAAGAAAGTTCCGGTAACAGTTAATATTTCGAACGTTGAGCGGAACTCCATAGATAAAAATTTTCTTCTCAAAGACTCTATTGTATATTTATCGATTAGTCAGTTTACAAAATATACTTATCGTGATTTCATGAAAATTATAGAATCTTATGCAAAAAACGATAAGCTGGGAAAATTGATTATAGATCTTAGAAATAATCCGGGAGGTTATTTGCGTGAAGTAACAAAAATATTGGATCAGTTTTTTGAAACTTCAAAATTGACAATGGTAAAGACTATTTATAAATATGGTAGAGAAGATGTGTTGAAAACAAGTGGACGTAATTTTTACAATATAAAAGATATTGTTGTACTTATTAATGAGAATAGTGCTTCAGGTAGTGAGGTGTTGGCAGGCGTACTTCAGGATTATGACCGTGCGACTATTATCGGGAAACAATCTTTTGGAAAGGGATTGGTACAAGAACAGTTTAAACTCGATAATGGAGCTGCGTTAAGATTGACTATTGCCAACTACTATTTGCCAACCGGAAGATCCATTCAAAAAGTATTGGAGCTTGATTCAAACTTTGTAGATTTGAAGAGTTCTCACTATGAAAAGAAAGATACTTTTTATAGTATGAAAAAAAATCGACCTTTGATATCCGGAAGCGGGATTTATCCTGATATTTTAGTAGAAGATGCTGAATTTAATAAAATTAACTATTTGTTTTGGGAAAAGGATAGTTTGTTTTTAAGTTGGGGCATAGAATATATCAAGAAACATCCTGAATTATTAGAAATGGATAAAAATGCTTTTTTAAAGTCAAATATCCCATTGGAAAGTGATATAACAGACCTAAAAGAAAAGCTACATAAAGATATTAAAAAAACTGAATTGTTTTTAACTTTTCTAAAATCGCGGATTGGATTTATACTTTTTGGTTACGATACAGAGGGCAGAATTATAGCTGATAATGATCCTTATCTAAACAAAGCTATTGAACATTTTCGAAATAAAAGATGAATACCAAACACTGATTAGCGATTAATCCGCATTAATCACAAGTTTTTGTTTTTTCGATTTGTATTAGTTTTCCTGCTTATAGGCGAATACACTTCCCTATGAATTATTCATAATTGAATTTCACAAGGCAGGTCTAATACATTATATTCTTTTCCCCTCAATAACTTTCATCAATTCTTCTTTGTAATTTTTTCCAATGGGGATTAGTTTTTCTTTACCTTTTTCCTTGACTTCAATCATATTTCCCATAATAGAATTTATCTTATCTATATTGATAATATACGATCTGTGAACCCTGATAAATTGTTTTGAGGGTAATTTGTCATCCAAACTTTTCATCGTTTGCAGGGTGATAACTCTGGAATTATCATTTCTTATTATCACATAGTCTTTTAACCCCTCTATGTAAATGATATCGTCATATCTAACTTTGATTAATTTTTTATCAGCTTTAACATAGAAATAATCATCATCACTTACTGATTCATATTTTGAATTTAAGGATTCTGAAACTTTGTTTATTGCCTTAAAAAATCTATCAAAAGAAATGGGTTTTAAAAGATAATCAACAGCATCAAGGTCATAACTTTCGATGGCATATTTGTCGTATGCAGTTGTAAATATCACACAAGGGGGATTTTTCAATGATTTAAGAAAATCAATGCCTGTGATTTGAGGCATTTTGATATCTAAGCAAATCAAATCAATTTTTTCTTCTTTCAGTATTTTATTAGCTTCAATTGCGTTTTCGCATTTAGCTACAAGCTCTACATTAGGGAGCTGGTTTATATGGTTTTCCAATACTTGTAAAGCCAAAGGTTCGTCATCTACAATAATAGTTCGTATCATAATATTACTCTTTGTTATTTAAATCTAAAAATAAATCAATTTTATAATGAAATTTTGTGTTTTCAATATCGAGTTTGTATTTGCCGGGGTAGAGCAGTTTCAAACGTTTTTTTACATTAGCTAAACCGATTCCCCCTTGTTTTTTTTGAAAATCCTCTTGTGTATATTCAGGTTTAATATTTTCAACGCTAAAAAACACCTTATTGTCATCTACTCTTAAATTGATATTTACAAAAGCCCCTTCAATGACTTTATTTACCCCGTGTTTAAAAGCATTTTCAAGGAAAGGTGTGAATAATAAAGGTGATATTTTTTGGTCTGAAATATTTCCTTGAATATCAAATTCTATTTTCACATCATCTCTTTGCCTCAATTTTTCCAATGCGAGATAATTTTGAATGTATTTGACTTCTTTGATTAATGATACCTTTGGCACATTGCACTCATAAAGCATATAACGCAGTATTTCCGATAGTTTTAATATGATGTCAGGTGTTTTTTCAGATTTGACCAATGCCAAAGAATATAAGTTGTTGAGTGTATTAAAAAGAAAATGAGGGTTTATTTGAGATTTAAGAAACTTCAATTCCGAATGCAATTTTTCTTTTTCTAATTTCTTTTTTTCTCTTTGGTACTTTACCCATTCAGTCAATATCTTCAAAACAGTCGAAGTCCCCGCGATGAAAAAAGTTGTCAAAAAAGTATAGTGCAAATTATGTAAAATTTGCCTTTTTGTAAATTCATTATTGTAATGAATCAGGTACAAAACAGCACCCTTGATAGGCGTAATCAAAAGTACGCTGAGAATTAAAACCGGCACATATACTTTTAGTGACTTCCCTTTGAGATATTTAGGAAATAGATAGTAAATATTGAAATAAACGATAAAAATGTAAAATAATAAGTTTATTGATTCTGTGAGAAAAGAAAAGCTCAGAAAATAATCTTTATTTGTTGAATTTACAATTGATATCAACACGATTATCCAAAATGCTATATGTAAACTAATCCTGAATAATTTGTTTTTTAAATTGATATTTGAAAAATGTATTTTTGACATCTATTCTGTTTATAACTGCTAAAATATGAAATATTTGGATTATATTGACTAATTATAGATAAAATACATGGTTTTATATACTAAATAGACAATTGCATTTTTGCAATAATTCGGGTTACCCCACTTAGCAATAGTGAATAATGCGGGTTAAAACTCAAAACAGGCGGGTGCATTTCATTTTTTCGCGTTGCGGGTTGATTCTCCTTTAGGAGTCAGAGGCAAAGCAATGGGTAAAGCGAAAAAATGAAATACGCCTAAATAAGCTATACTGTAGAACTGTGCCCACTCTCTGTTTTAAGCTTGATAATCACATCATAATCCAACAGTTTTTTTATTTAATATTGATAAAAAATGTGGTTTATATAGTTTGGGCATGGATTTTGTACTGTATATATATATTATAAAAATTGTAAATTTATAATCTGATTATGTGATGTTTATGTTTCTTTTTGGATAGCTTGTGACTAATTTGATTGGGGTTGTTTTATGTATTTATAATATATTTATATAAACAAATTTATATATAATGATGCATTATATAAAAACTTAAACTAATAAATACCATTAGTAATCAGTGGTTTATATGGGAATTGATATATATTTGTGACGATATTTATTAACCCCCTAAAAATAAAACGAAAATATGAACAAGAAAAATATTGTAGTTGGATATCTGATGTTGATGTTGTTTTTTGCATCAGATATAGTTGTGTCTAGAGATATTCCTAAAAGGAAAAATATTGAGTTGTCTGGTGGATATAAGCTTTTAAATCCCTTGCCTCCACCTTATGTAAAAATCATCACCTATGCTTGGTTGGATTATAACGAAAATGGGATTAAAGATTTTAATGATGGTGATTTAAAGGGGATTTCCGTACGATTGTACAATTCAAATGATAATCTTATCGCTTCAGGAGTAACCGATGAAAATGGATATTATACTTTCGAGAATATCCCAAATGGAATTTATCGTGTTAGATATAGTACTTTCACTGGGCTAAATTATACATATAAGGATCAAGGAACAGATGATAATTTGGACTCCGATCTCGATTACGGTGGCTATTCTGCTTATATGACAGTATCCAATTCAAATGAAAATTACATTGTGACAGGTGGTTTTAGGGGAAACCTACAAGTTTTTATGGGAAATAGCTTAAATATTTGTCAAGGGTCAAGTGTAACATTGAAAGCGGAAACTTTTTTTGGTAAAGCTCCTTTTACATATGATTGGAATCAGAATTTACCTCATCAAGAATCTGTTGTTGTATCTCCTGCCTCTACTACTGAGTATCATGTTACAGTTACTGATGCATGGGGATTTAAAGCAAATGGATATATCATAGTAAGGGTTAAAAATGGTGTTGGAGAAGAACGATATACGGTTATTGATGATTTTAATCATGGTGCCGAACCTAATTCTTTGCGATTAGTAGTTTCTCCTTCTAATCCCGGACCAATCCACAAAACAGATCATGCCAATACAGGTATAATTGGGGGGAGTAGAGAGGTGATGCTTGAATATATTTCGGGAACTCGACCTGCGTCTGTGGAAATAGAGTATAACTCCGGTTTTTATTCAAATAGTAATGAGGACGGGGCTATTTCATATAATGAATTACATTATAATAATGGTGGTAATGGATTGCATAAGGATATTTCAGGTTTTGACTATATAAAAATAAATGATATTGGTATAGACCAAGGGGAAGTTATTTTAAGTATAAAAATTACGGATTTCAATAATAATTCTGCTGATATTACAAAAAAATTGCCGGGTCTTGGTAATTTTATTATATTTAATAAGGAACTACGTCTGTCTGAATTTAATAATATTGCATCGTTGGATTTGACTGATGTAAAAGAGATATGTTTTAAGTTTTCATCTTTTGATAAGTCAATAGATTATAGAATGGGCGATATCTGGATATGTGAATTTACTGATTGCCAGGTAAAAGTTGAACCTGTAGCTGCTGAATTATGTCAAGGCGACAGTGTAGATATATCTGCGTCTGCGGGATGTGTCAACATTGTGAATTACGAATGGGATAATGGTGTAGGTGCCGGTGCAAAACACAGAATTGCACCTGATGTTACTACCGTGTATCATGTTACTGCCACAGATGCTTATGGCTGTACATCAACTGATTCGGTGAAAGTGATAGTAAACAATAAACCAACAATTAAGCTTCCTTCAAATCTTGGAGTATGTAAAGGGGATACCCTGGAAATCGAAGTAGAGCATCTTACAGGTTTGGCTCCATATAAGTATATATGGAGTACAGGTGATACAACCAAAATTATAAAAGTGTCTCCAACTTCCAATTCAGTTTATAGCGTCACAGTATATGATGCAAACAATTGTAGTTCTGAAACCCAAGATGTTTCTGTGGAAGTTTACCCTACACCTTCTGTGGTTTTAAGTTCAACTATTGCTGATTGTGCTGAAAGTAACGGTTCTGCTACAGCTGTTGCCAAGGGTGGTACACCTCCATATAGTTATAAATGGAGTAACGGTGTGACAACTGATAATAATACTGCTATTCCGGCAGGAGATTATACCCTTACTGTTACTGATGCTAATGGGTGTACAGTTGTGGACAAGGTTGTTGTAGCTGAAAAAGATTGTGGTTTGCTGGGTAATTTTGTCTGGGAAGATGATAATTATAACGGAGTTCAAGACCAGGGTGAGAAAGGTATTGAGAATGTGAAAGTGGAACTATTTGATAAAAACAAGAATCTATTGGATATGACCTTGACCGATAATAATGGTATTTACTATTTTTATAGTCTTCATCAAGGAGAATATTATGTGAAGTTCACTAAACCAGATAACTATTATCCGACTAAAAGGAGGGTAGGTCTTGGTAATTCTGATAGTGATGCAGATTTATCTACAGGATTTACAGAATTGATTTCACTTGATAAATACGAAAAAGATAGTACAATAGATGCCGGTTTCTATAGACTGGCAAGTATAGGAGATACCGTTTGGGTAGATAAAGATGGAGATGGGATACAAGATACGGATGAACCGGGCTTGGGCGGTGTTGAAGTCAAATTACTTGACTGTGATGACAATGAGATAAATACGACTACTACCGACCAAAGCGGTAAGTATATATTTGAAGATTTAATTCCCGGAGATTACAAGGTTCAATTTGTATTGCCTGC
>JALVEE010000317.1 GCA_027008645.1 Saprospiraceae bacterium | reverse complement strand
TTGTTCTTTTTTATTTATACTTCGTTGAAGAACCTCGCAAATAGCTACGGCTATTCACGAGAACCTTCGCCTTGTCTAAATAAAAAATTACTGCGTCTAATATGCACACTTATTTCTTGCGCAGAGCACTAGAAAAACTGACATACGTGCTTTAATAATACCCAGCTATATTATTTAGAACAGGTATAAATATTAAATACCTGGCGGTGTTATTTAGGATTTGCATTTGTTTTTTGAATACATTTACCCAATATAAGACTAAAAGGTATTATATTTGAAAGCTAATAATACAATGTGGTATTATATAATGGTTTGAGATTCAAATTATTTAAAAGGGAAAAATTATTAACTAAAAAACAAGACGATGAAAAAAATTAAATTTACAATTGCATTATTTTTATTGATATTTGGAGGAGGACAAATTTTTGCTCAGTTTACTTTATCAGGAGAATTCAGACCGAGGACAGAGTATAGTCACGGGTATATAAAATTAGCTGTTAAGAATCAAAAGTTTGCTCTTGCCACAAATCAAAGAACAAGGTTAAACCTAGATTATAAGACAGGGGCATATCAAGTATTTGTTTCTTTTCAAGATGTAAGATTGTGGGGAAGCGAAAATCAATTGGTCAACAATGATGGAGCACATTCCACCTTGCATCAAGCATGGGCAAATATACATTTTAATAACGTATTGTCATTGAAAGCCGGTCGTCAAGAGATAGTTTATGATGATCACAGAATATTCGGAAGTGTTGGTTGGGTGCCTCAAGCGAGAAGTCATGATGCTGCGGTATTCAAGTACAAAGCAAATGGGTTTAAAGCTGATTTGGGTTTTGCATTTAATTTATATGAAGATTCCGCAATAAAAAATCCCAAGGCATTTCAATATTTGTGGATGCACAAATCATTTGGAAGTGTAAGCGCCAGCTTCTTGGCATTGAATAATGGAGTAAAGGGAGTCGATGATAAAGGTGAAGAGTCAATCAACTATTCACAGACTATCGGTACAAGAGCAGGATACAAAGCGGGTAAGTTTTCTGCATTTCTAAATTTGTACTATCAAGGTGGTAAGACAAAGACCAATGATAAAATAAATGCAAACTTAATAGGATTGGATCTTGGCTATAAAGTTTCCAAAGCCATTTCATTAGGACTTGGATTTGAACAACAAAGCGGAAATGATATGAAGAATCCAAATAAAGAACAAAATGCATTTACTCCTTTATATGGTACTAATCACAAGTTCAATGGACATATGGACTATTTTTATGTTGGCAATCATCTTGGAAGTGTAGGACTTAGGGATATGTTTTTGAAGTTGGGCTATAAAAAGAATAAGCTGGGATTGGGTGCTCATATGCACTATTTTATGGCAGCGAATAATATGCCTAATGATTTGGATGCGGCTCTCGGAACAGAGATTGATTTAAGTATGAGTTATCCATTAGCCAAAGGAGTTGGATTCAAAATGGGATATTCACAGATGTTTGGTACGGACTCAATGGTTGCATTGAAAGGTGGAGATAAGGATGAGATATCAAACTGGGCTTGGATGATGATAGTTATCAAGCCAACATTTTTTACAACTGCGAAAAAATAATTAATAAATAATCGTATATGAAAAGAAAAGAATTTTTCAGTTCGCTTTTTGCGTTTGTTCCTTTGGTTTTAGGTTTTCTAGGAATCACCAAAATGAGCGCTGATTTTCTTAGTCCGCAAAGGGGTAAAGCCAAAATCAGAAAGATATTTGCTACTTCATTGGAGGATT
>JALVEE010000316.1 GCA_027008645.1 Saprospiraceae bacterium | reverse complement strand
TCATATTGGCTACAACGGGAGTCCGTGCACAAACCCCTATTTTCTTTCAAATATATAAATTATTAGTCTAAATATGGCCATATACGGTATTTAAAACAGGTTGATTTATATTTTGCAACTGATTTTGTTTTTCAAAAAAGTGGCTTAAAATGCCTTTAATGAACCCATATATTGCAAAAATAAACCGAACAAGCTCTTTTAGCTTGTTTATAAGTGTATTTATCTCAAAAATGGACATAAGTCTCCTAAGATTGTAACAAATCATCATGATGTTTACCTCAGAGAGCACATGTTCTTTCCCTTTCATCAAGGTATAGGTAAATCCCCATTGCCGTTTTAAGGTCCCGAATTGATGCTCTGTGATTTGCTGTCGTAGGCGGTAATAATCCGGATTTTCCTCTACTCGTTTTTGATTTTCTTCCAGTGCTTCTTGGTATATAGAACGTTCGATGAATCGTCCGTTTTTGTTTTTGGTACATTGATCTCTTAGGTGGCAAGTTTTGCAAGCTTGTCGGTTTTTATAGTGTTTTACTCTGTGGTTGCCTTTGTTGTATATGGTGCCATTGGTAGCTAATATTTCTCCTGCCGGACAGGTATAATGGTCTTTTTGTGCATCGTATTGAAATATCTGCATATCAAACAATCCGTTGTGTTGCGAGGAGTGCTCTTTGGGAGACGAAAAAGTAGTAATTTGATTCTTAGTACAAATCTCAATATGTTTTCCTGTAGTATAGCCTTTATCGGCAAGTACATTCATGGCATCCACTCCGAGAAGTTTTTTAGCGTCTAAAGCCATTGGAGAGAGGGCATGGGTGTCGTTGACCGTGCCGGTATCGTTGTTGATAAATAGTTTATGTTTACCATCGCAACCTGCTTGTATGTTATAGCCTACATTGACAATATTTTTATGAAGAATCACACTTTTTGCGTCCGGGTCCGTCAAACTTATTTGGCTCTCACCGCTTTCTTTGAGCTGCCGCTCTATTTGTTTGTAGTTGTCTTTCTTCTTGTTTTGGTATTCAATCTTTTTTTTTAAAACTTCAATCTTATCTGCTTCATCCTCTTTGTCAAGAGCTTCTTGGTATTGATGGATCTTATGGTCAATATAATCAATATGCCTTTGTATTTTCTTTTGATTAAAATTATTCTTAGAAGCATTTTGTGCTCTAATCTTAAAGGAGTCTATCGCAATGGTTTCACCGTCTATCAAATCCATATCTTTAAGTATAAGTACAAAATACCTGAAAGCTTTCTTAAAAGCTTTTGCATTATTTTTTCTAAAATAGGCTATTTTTCTGGCTGAAGGAGTAAGGCCTTTTAGTAGCCAAATCACTTCCATATTAATTCTACATGCTTGGGCAAGTTTACGAGAGGAACGCAGGTGATTCTTGTACCCATAAAGATAGAGTTTCAACATATCTGACGGAGCATAAGGCGGACGACCTTCACTAGCTGGCGTATCTTTAAAACCTAAATCTTTTAATGGAAGAATATCTACAAACAAATCTACAATGCGTGCCCAAGAATCTTGTGTTACAAATTGTTCGAACGACATGATTTGTAACTGTTTTCTATTAAATCCTTGTATAAAATCCATACTTAAAGATACGAATTTCTCCCGGATTTATCAAATTTTAGAGTAGGTTTTTGTGGAAAGTTTTTGCGCAGTCTGACGGTTTAAATATGGTGCGTTTGGCATTTCAACGCTCCAATCTTTCAAATTACTACTATGTTTCTTAATTGCTATCATATTCATTTTTAGCACTATCTG
>JALVEE010000315.1 GCA_027008645.1 Saprospiraceae bacterium | reverse complement strand
AACCAGCCCCTCTCCAAATTTAAGATGTAAAACTCTCATGCCTTCCATTATTTCTTCCGGTCTATTGGGTTTGAAATCAGATGCATTTATAGTTAATGTCGTAGAGCTGGTATTGAGCTTTTTGGGTTTTAAACCTCCCAATACTTTTGGTGCTGCGAAACCCGGATTTGGATTAACAACAACGGCACTCATAGGGTCAAGGGTATCCTCCGGTATTTCACTGATAAACCTACTTGGATCGTTGGATCTGATTTGCCCGTATTGATATCGATTATTGCAATAACTCAGTGTCAAATATCTCTTTGCTCTTGTAATTGCGACATAAAACAACCTCCTTTCTTCCTCAATGTCCTCAGGTGAAGCAAGTGCCATATAGGAGGGAAATAAATTTTCTTCTACTCCGACGACAAAAATAGATTCAAATTCAAGTCCTTTTGCTAAATGAATCGACATCAATGTGACAGAATCAGTTATTTTTTTATCATCATTGTCCAAATCGGTCAAGAGTGAAATATGTTGGATAAATGCAGAAAGGTCTCTATTATCGCTCAATTCCTCCTCAATCAATTCATCGTCTTCTACAAATTCTTGTACTCCATTCAGTAAGGCATTGATATTTTCTAATCTGCTTTGTGATTCTATTGTGTTTTCTGCATTTAAAATAGCAGCAATTTTGGTAGCTTTAATAATGTAATTGACGGTTTCGTATGCATTACTCCCTTTGTTTTTTTCTTTCATAGACTCAATCAACCTGATAAATTCATTTACAAGTGATCTGGGTCTGGTTTTTAATTCAGCATCGAAACAAGCTTCATAAAGACTAACATTGTGTTGGTCAGAATACTCTTGCAAAGCGTTTAAAACCGTTTTACCTATACCTCTACGGGGATAATTAATTACTCTTTTGAATGCTTCATCGTCCTTTTGATTGACGGTTAGCCTCATGTAAGCCAATACATCTTTTATTTCTTTCCTTTGATAAAACGAAAGTCCTCCATAGATTCTATATGGGATATTTGCCCTTCTAAGATTCTCCTCAAAAATACGTGATTGCGCATTTGTACGATATAAAATCGATATTTCGGAATTCTTCAAATGATGTCTGGTCTTATGTTCGATTATTTGGTCAACAACTTTTCTGCCTTCCTCTCTATCAGTAAGAGCTTTTATTATTTTTATTTTTGAACCGCCGATTTCATTAGTCCAAATTCGTTTTTGTATTTGTTTTGTATTGTTCTTTATCAATTCATTTGCTGCTTGGACAATATAGGTAGTAGAACGGTAATTTTGCTCCAGTTTGAACGTGTTTAGAGAGGGATAATCATTTTTGAACTGAAGGATATTTTCAATCGTAGCTCCTCTAAATGAATAAATACTCTGGGCATCATCTCCAACGATGCATATATTGCCCGGACTTCCTTCGTAGTTGACAAACAGCTTTATGATTTCGTATTGCAAATAGTTGGTATCCTGAAACTCATCTACAAGGACATATCTAAAGAGTCTTTGATACTTCTCCCTTACATTATCAGGATTTGAATACAGTAATCTGAACATCTGAAGCAATAAATCATCAAAATCCATCGCTCCGGCTCTAAAGCATCTATCGTAATATTTTTGATATATTTCGTGAGTCATTGGCATTCTGTTCATCCTGTCATATAGCAATAACTCCTCGTTAGTAGCGTAAGCTTTTGGTGTGATTAAGCTGCTTTTTGCTTTTGATATTCTAGCGCGTATTGCATTGGGATTATAAACCTTTGGATCAAGATTCATAGATTTTAGTATGTCCTTAATCAGGCTTTTTGAATCATCCGAATCATATATGGTGAAATCATTAGGATATCCTATTCTGTGCCCTTCAACACGTAATATCCTGGCAAAAATAGAGTGGAAAGTTCCCATCCAAACTTTTCTGGCATCAGAGCCTACAATGGATTCGATTCTCTCCTTCATCTCCTTGGCTGCCTTATTTGTAAATGTCAAAGAAAGTATATTCCAGGGTGCAACTCCAAGATTTAGAAGGTGTGTTATACGGTAAGTCAATACCCTTGTCTTTCCAGAGCCGGGACCGGCGATTACCATTACTGCTCCCTCAGTGGTTTCAACGGCTTTGCGTTGGACATCATTTAGTTCGTTTAAATATGAAAAGTCTTTATTTTGCATTCCTCTCATTGTCAAAATTAAAAAAAAATAACGGCCGGTTTATTTATTCATGTCCTTTATTATAGACTCTGAACACAGATACCAGCATTCTAATAGGAATAATCACACTGGTAACAAAAGCAGCGACGCCAAAAAACAAATATTGGTCTTGAATATATTCTCCAAGAAAGTATTGTTTGTCTAAATTGAACTGTTCCACAGACTTGTACATACCAACACTTTGATAATAATCAATAAAATCATTCATCGCCATATATGTATAAATTGCCATAAATATTCCTAAAGGCATAATAATCAATTTAATTAATATTTTGTTAGCAATTAGTGTGTGTTTTATACGAAAAATATATCTGAAAAAGTAAACGGCGACTACTATGAATAAAATATTATTGAAATAAAATAAATAGTCTATATGATTGGAATATATCGGCCAAAGCACAACACTTATGAGCAAAATTGTAAACAATAACCATAATAAAGCGGATATAAGTTTTGTTTTAATAGTATGTTTCACTGATTTTATTTTTAGTATTTTTATTGAATGCAAAGGTAATATAAATTTGATTTATTTTTATATTTTGAGAAGATTCAAATAAAAAAGTCAAATGGTAATACAGAAATGATAACTAAATACTAAATAAATAAAATTTTCCGTAAAGGAGCAAAGTGGACACGCGACGGGGTGCAAATAGTTTATATGCATCTGTCACATCATGAAGGCGCATTTCGTTTTTTTGCTTTTCCTACAAAATCAAAAGAAAGATAATATTGCTATTTTTTTTTTTTAATGTTTGGTTTATATATGGGAGAAAAAAACCACGACAGTGGTTTAATATGATTAGCCCCGTATGAAATGCGGGGTAAATGTGAGAGGGGATATGAACGCCGAAGGTGTTCAATTATATATTGTATGTATATTCAACTCCCCTGGAGTTGTTTTCTATTTGTTCGGATACCGCGGGTTTTACCCACGGTTATTCGCATTTATCCCCTGTCGGGGAAAGAGGAAGCTTATCTCGTAATAAAAAAAACAACTATTGTAATGTAGAAAGATTCCCCAGTATCTCAGATATTGTGCTTTTGAAATGGAGCGTTGCTACTTCCCACTATCATTTTTTATAAAAAAAGTGAAAAAAATATAAGGGGGAGCGCAAAGCTTTTGTTGGATGAAATGAGGGGGCAGGTGTACCAAGTTACAAGAGAACCCAATCTGCAATCCGAAAAAATGAAATGTGTAATATACTGAATAACACTTGATAAATGTAAGTGAGATAACTCCGAATGGCTTTGAGTGTAAAGCAATGATCTACAAACTATTCAGCCGGTGTGGTTCTTTTTACCAAATCCAATGAAAGAGAAAATATGTGTGAGTATAATGAGCTTGATATCTCTCCTACATTTGACAATGCATAATCCAAATGTAAACGCCCTAGTTTAAGACCCACTCCGACATTGGGTTGAAATTCAAATGCTCCTTGAGTTCCTGTAATATCGTTCAATACCCTTTGGAGATTTCCGACACCGGCTCTCAAGTAAATTTTATCTAAATATCCAAGTTCAAAACCCATAGCAGGTGCAATATCGATATAATCGGATTTCACAAATCCATGCCTTCTTCCATCCGTAGAAAGATTGACATCGACCTCTGCAATATATGAAAACTTCTTTTGTTCTCCACCGAATTTGCCTTTATAGGCGAGTCCTGCTATTATTCTTGGCAAAGCATATTCGACACTGCTTTTTGGTATATCGTTTCCGGTAGCGGCCAAGACTTTCTTCTCATCATCAGTAAAGTTAAATGACCATGTCGTTATTGTAGAGGTAATATCTCTTCCCATTATCCCAACAGAGAGATTGCCAAACTTCAACTGTGTGCCAAAATCAAAACCAAATCCCCATGCAGTACCAAAAGTTCCAATCTGTCTGTAGATTATTTTGGTGTTTCCGCCAACGCTTAGATTACCGAAAGCCTTTCTTGCATAAGAGATAATCAAGGCATAGTCCGCAGCCGAAAATTGTGTTACCGCTGCATAATCTATTCTTCCGTCAGGACCGACAAGATTAAATGTGTTGGGAATATTATCTACTCCCATTCTGATAAGGGAAATACTACCAAAAGATTTCTTTTCTTTTCCTAATTTTTTACCGAATGCCAAATAATCATATTGTGCAATGCCCGCAAACCATTCGGAATGAGTAGCACTTACTTGAAATGGGGCTTCTATGTGCAAAAGACCGGCAGGATTCCAATATCCGGCAGAGATATCATTTGTCGTAGCCGATACTGCTCCAAACATAGCAAGAGACTTTGCGCCCACACCAATATTTAAAAATTCATTTACAAATTTTCTTCCTTGTGCAAATGAGCCGGAATTTGAAATTAAAATTATAAACAAAATAGCTAGAAAAGATTTGATTTTTATCATTTTTATTTTTTTAATGTGTTTGTTTTTTATTTTCAATTAATGTCAAATAAATCCTTTGATAATTAAAATAATCATTTCTTTGAAAGGATAAAGTTTATTTCAATCATGCCGGTTTCATAAATAATAAAAATATGCAATACATAAATAACAACAAAAATTGATAATTATTTTATATAGACGCTTATTAGACAATTTGAAAAACAGAATCCCTTAAAAAAAGCAAAAACTTAGCTGAAAATGATTGATTTTACTTATTTATTCTTGCCATTATGGTCTCAAGTTGTCCAACATTTAGATTTTTTGCAAATATTTTTCTATCCTTATCGATCACATATATCTCAGGCGTTACGTCAACAAAATATTTTGGATACCAACTTGCATTGGTGGCATCAAAAAGATCAACCCAAGGCAAATTGAATCTATTGTGAAATCCTTTCCATTCGGGTTCAGTGGTATTAGCAGCTATTGAAAAAATATCTACACCTTTGTTTTTCCATTTTTTGTAAAATTGGATAAGCTCAGGAGTTTGTTTTTCGCAATGCTCACAGTTAGGATTATAGATAAAGACAATAATTACCGGTTTTTTACTATCCAAAATAGTATGAACCTGACCGTCAAATCCTCTGGCTGTAACGTTTCCTGCCGGTTTGTTGAGCAAACTTTGAACCATTTCACCTGCTCTTTTTCTCAATATCTTAATTGACTCTCCATCCATCCAAGTGGCTTTTTCCGGTGTAAAATATTTCAAAATCATATGAGAATACACAGCTTCTCCATCCATTAATTTTGTTTTGCCGGGTTCGTACTTCAATGTTATCCAATTGGAGATAACCTTGTAGTATTCATCATTGTTTTTGCATTTGTCCATCAGTACATCAGCATATTTAATGATTTGATCTTGGTTTTGACCAATTAGCTCTGTGAAATATCTTTTCAGTTTATTAGTAAATGCAGGAGTATTGATCAAACCTTCTTCATTGAAGTCAAATCCGTCCCAAAAATGTTCTCTAAATTCCTCCACCTGTTTTGCCACATCCAATTCTCCATTTGCGTCAGCAGGATAAGTCAGTACAGGGTTTTTACCACCTATTTTAAATTTAGTAAAGAAATTATCCGGATATTTTTCAAGATAATAATCATTTCTGTTTGAGTATTTCTTAGACAGTTGCAAGAATTTATTATATGTATCTTTAAATTGGGGGTCTTTTAAGGACATATTCCCTATTTTTCTTGCAATCGGCCCATATTCGGCATCTATCCCTCTTTTGAAATTCAAGTCTTCATAGTATAGTTTATTGGTTAATGAGCCTTCAATTTTCGCTGTTTTATCAATATCTGATGCATCTGCTGTGTATTTAAAAGTTTGATCGTCATCAAGAAGCAATTTTATAACCTTATTGCCGGGTAAAACAATATAGTAAAATCCTTTTAAAAACAATTTATCATTGGTAAACTCAAATTTACCATTGTCGTGAATTTTAGCGGAATCAGCAATATACTTTTTGTCAACGTACATTCCGATTAATTTGATTGGCTTTCCGTCTGCATTTAGATTTTTGATGTCAAATTCCATTTTCACATCGCCTTTTACCGCCTTAAAACCATCATCTTGTGAAGTGCTTTTTGAAGATGAATTGTCATCTTTTGATTTAGTAGTAACACTTGTTTCCTGTTTTGTGTCTGTATTTTTCTCTGTGTCTTTAGCTTTAGGAGAAGTGCATGCCATTCCTAAGATTGCTAATATGAGTAAAATATTTGTTTTCATTTTTCTATGGTTTATTTTTAGATTAAAATCGAATAGTCTGCAAAGTTGATTATAAATATTAACAATATAAAACATATTTTATTTTTTTTTATTGTATCACTATAAAGGGGGTATTTCGTTTTTCATTTTTTATCTTTAGAAATGGGCTGATAAATAGATAAATCACGTAATGACGAAATAAAATATTCCCAATTTAATTTTAAATTGTACGATATATTTCATATTAATTTACTAAAAATTTACCTAAATGTAAAATTCCATTCAATTTATTTTTTTAAGATTGAATAATGTTATAAATTGCATGCAGCATTTTTGTAATATGTGGCATCATAATTGTTAATAATATTTTGTTAATTGTTCAATGTAAGAAAAAATGGAAAGAAAAAGATTTTTATTTTGGTTAATTATAATTGTGGTTAATCTATGTCAGCCAAATATATTGTCAGCTCAAGGAATGATTATTGATGTACCTTTGGAAGAAAGGATTCAGAAAGCTGAAAGTATTTTTCAAGGGAAAGTCATAGATAAAGTTAGCAAATGGGATGATTCCCATAGTTCAATTTACACTCTAAATTACGTAAAAGTATTAGACGATATAAATGGGCATCTTGGAACTGATACGTTAATAGTATTGACTAGCGGAGGGACAGTAGGTTTGGAAAAACAGATTGACTACCCTTCATTAAAATTAGGTATTGGAGATTTGGGGCTGTTTATGGTTAGGAAAAGCCATAAGATGATAAATGGATATACACAACTTTATGAAACATCTTATTTAAGTCTTGGTTTTGTCGAGTATGATCTTGAAACGGATATTGCTTATGATGATTTTTCTATTTATGAAGGTATTGATAAGAGCTTATTTAGTAAGTTGAATAGATTCAATCTTTCTCCCAAAAAAGATGTTTTATTTTTTGAAAAAAACTTGGATTATCGAAGTCCAAACGCGGTTACCATTAATTCATTTT
>JALVEE010000314.1 GCA_027008645.1 Saprospiraceae bacterium | reverse complement strand
AGCACCTCCACTTCTCCCTTCCCTTTGTGAGGGAAGGGCTGGGGATGGGTGCTAAAACCGGAATCAAATCTCTCAAGAGAAAGCTATCGTTATCACACTTATTAAAAGATGTGTCATAACGAAAGCCTTTGTGAGGGAAGGGTCGGGGATGGGTGCTAAAACCGGAATCAAATCTCTCAAGAGATAGCTATCGTTATCATACTTATTAAAAGATGTGTCATAACGTAAGCCTTGCGATGGGAAGGGTCGGGGATGGGTTCTTGCATCCGAATTATCAACTACTTAGTGATGGGATTAGATGAAATTATTTTTTTTCATTTTAAAAATAACGCTTGTATTTTTATGAATATATCTAAATATTTAATTAAAGTGGTGAATAATTTGGGTTAAACATTTTATTTTTAGAATAATAAGTATATCTTTGCGCTCCGAAATTTTTAATTATTAAAAAACTTAAAAAAAGTATGAGACAATACGAAGTAAATTTTATCGTCGATCCCGTTCTGTCAGGCGATGAAATAAAAGAGGCAGCTCAAACATATGTAAATCTAATCCAGGACAGTGGAAATAAGATTGTGCATTTGGATGAGATGGGTTTACGCCAATTGGCATATCCCATAAAAAAAAGAACTACTGGTATGTACTATTGTGTGGAATTTCAAAATGAAGACACCACATTTATTCCTAAAATGGAATTGGCACTTAGAAGAGACGAAAGAATCATGAGATTCTTAACTGTGAAACTCGATAGACATGGAGTTGAGTATAACGACAAGAAAAGAAAAGGTTTGATTGGGAAAAAAGGAGGAAAGCAAGAGAAATTGAAGGAAGAGATTAAGGAAGTGAAAAAAGAAGCTGTTGCTCCTATTGCTAAGTCAGTTAAGTCTGAAGAGGAATAAATTGTATAACCAAGTAAATTAATTAAAATGGCAAGTAGAGAAGATATAAAATTTTTAAATAACCCTAATATTGGCAAACAAAGAAAAAAGTATTGCCGATTTAGAAAATTTGGGATTAAATACATCGATTATAAAGATCCTGATTTCCTTTTACAGTTTATTAATCCACAAGGTAAAGTTTTACCTAGAAGGATAACGGGTAATTCATTGAAGTATCAAAAGAAGATTGCAGTAGCAATAAAAAGAGCAAGGCATCTTGCGATTTTGCCTTTTGTAGCTGATAATTTGAAGTAGATCATTGTTTTGCTCCTCTTGATAGATTTGATAGGGGAATAAAAAATAATGTTTGTATTAATTTAAAAATTTATTGAAATGAAAATTATATTATTAAAAGATGTAGAAAGATTGGGAGAGAAATACGATGTTGTAGAAGTGAAAAACGGATTTGGTAGAAACTTTCTTATTCCACAAAAATTGGCTGTTATCGCTAATAGACCCAATATGAATAAACTTCGTAGTCTGAAAGAAGCAGAAGAAGCTAAAAGAGCTAAAATGCTTGAGGAGTTTAAGAAAAATGCAGAGACTATTGAAGCAAAAGTATTGACAATAGGGGCAAAAGCCGGAACTACTGATAAAATATTCGGTAGTGTTACTAATGTCCAATTGGCAAATAGACTAAAAGAAGAATTCGGTATCGACGTTGATCGTAAGATAATTGAGATAGACGAAGAAGTAAAGACTCTCGGTACACATAAAGCTATTGTTAAATTTCATAAAGAAGTTGTAGCAAATTTGACTTTTGAAGTAGTCAAAGAGTAGTATAGTCCGAGATTATAACTTAAAAGCCATTGCATTTATTTGTGATGGCTTTTTTTATAAGGTTTAAATAAATCAAAAATCTTCAACCGTTAATCAGTGTTCGAAATTCAAAATTTAGAAACGAGGTCAAGAACATTCGCTTATCAGGTTAGGAGACACTCGTTTATCAGATCAGGAGATGCCTGCAAATCACACTAAGGAGGCAACTTTTATTTCATTACCCAATAATTTTTAAGCATTACAATAGGTTTTAAGTATTCTTATGCCTAATATTTCTAATAATTGTATATTTTTGCAAAAAAACAAGATAATATGTCAGGACATAGTAAATGGTCGAAGATTAAAAGAAAGAAAGGTGCTAATGATGCAAAGAGATCCAAAATATTTGGAAGGCTTATTAAGGAAATCAGTGTTGCGGTAAAAGAGGGACAGAGTGGAGATGTGGATTTTAATCCCAGATTGAGATTGGCAGTGGCTAATGCCAAGGGGGCAAATATGCCTAAGGAGACAATAGAAAGAGCGATTAAAAAAGCTGTTGAGACAAAGAATGATGCAATGTTTCAGCCTACTTTCGAAGGATATGGTCCGGGAGGTGTAGCTATTTTTGTTGAGACAATGACGGACAATAACCAAAGAACTGTTAGCGATGTTAGAGCAGTATTCAATAAAAGGGGCGGTAGTTTGGCGACAACAGGTTCTGTTAGTTTCTTATTCGAGCGAAAAGGTATTTTTGTTATTGATAAAGGAGATCATGATTTGGAAGAATTGGAGTTGGAGTTTATCGATGCAGGGGCTGAAGAATTTGAATACGATGAGGAAACCAAAGAGATTGAAATAACCGTTGATTTTTCTGATTTTGGAAATATGCAAAAAAAGCTTGAAGAATTGAATATTGAGCCGAAAAGTGCGGTTTTGGAAAGAGTACCAACTACCACCACCGAATTGAATGTGGAAGATGCAACAAAGGTATTGACTCTAATAGAATACCTTGAGGATTTGGATGATGTACAAGCAGTATTTCACAATTTGGAAATGACTGAAGAACTTGAAAAAACAATTGATTAGGTATAGAGATTAATCAAAAAGCATTTTTTTTACAAGAAATTAAAATAATTGATATCTAAGCGTTCGATAGAACGGGTTTTTGAGACCGCAAGAGTAGAAGAAGTGGTCGGTAACTTTGTGGGCTTAAAGCGACGAGGGGTTAATTTTATTGGCTTGTGCCCTTTTCACAACGAAAAAACACCTTCATTTACTGTTTCTCCCGCAAAAAATATTTACAAATGTTTTGGCTGTGGTAAGGGTGGAAATTCCGTCAATTTTGTGATGGAGCATGAGGGCTATAGCTATATCGAGGCGATTAAATTTCTCGCTCAGATGTACAATATAGAATTGGAAGAGATAGAGATGTCCGGTGAGCAAAAAGAGTCTCAAGAAAAAAGAGATAGTCTGTTTATCGTTAATGAATGGGCAAAAAAACGCTTTGCGGACAATCTATTCAAAACTCAACAAGGAGTCAATATAGGTCTTGCATATTTCAAGGAGAGAGGTTTTAGAGAATCGATAATCAAAAAATTTGATTTGGGTTTTGCTGTTGACGACTCCAAAGATTTGACACAGGCAGCCGGTAGAGAAGGGTACAAAATGGAGTATCTCAAAGAACTCGGTCTGGTTTCAAAAAAAGACTATGATTTTTTTAGAAACAGGGTGATGTTTACCATACACAATCTCACAGGTAAAGCCATTGGTTTTGCCGGTAGAATAATGGGCAATAATCCCAAAATGCCTAAGTATATCAATTCACCTGAATCTGAAATTTACAATAAAAGAAAAATTCTTTACGGGCTTTATTTTGCAAAAAATGAAATCAGAAAGCTTGATTATTGTATTTTAGTCGAGGGATACACGGATGTTTTGAGTTTGGTCCAAGGGGGAATCGAAAACGTGGTAGCTTCGTCCGGTACTTCATTGACTACGGAACAAGTGAGATTGATAAAAAGATATACCAATACAATCAAAATATTGTACGATGGAGATGCTGCCGGAATAAATGCAGCAATGCGTGGGATGGACTTGATTTTGGCGGAAAATATCATGGTGAAACTCGTGATTTTGCCTGAAAATCACGATCCGGATAGCTATATTAAGGAAGTAGGGCCTACTGAATTCTTAAAGTTCATTGAAGAGAATGAAAAAGATTTTATCTTGTATAAGACGCAGCTATTGCTTGAGGAGACTTCGGGAGATCCGGTCAAACGTGCATATATTCTCAAAGATATTGTCGCCACTCTATCCAAAGTAAGCGATCCGCTCATCAGGTCGATGTACGTGAAGGAATGCAGCAATTTATTGGATGTGGACGAGAAAATAATAGTTTCCGAAACCAATAAATTGATTAAAAAGGAGATTAGAGACAGGGCAATCAAAAAAAAGAGGGCAGAATCCGTCGAAGCACCAATGGATCTTGTCGAGGATGATACCAAAGTCGTTGCTCCTTCGCAGGCATATCTATTGAGATCCGATGAATATCAAGAGAGAGCAGTAGTGAAAGTATTGATGGAAAAAGGACATTTGTATTACGACAAAGAGGAGGGGATATTAGTAGTGGATTTTATCATTATGAATGTCTTGGATACATTGGATTTTTTTGAAAATAATACCTATAAAAAAGTAATCCAATTGGCGATGGAGCAGAGAGAACAGGGGCATATCCCCGACGATGTTTTTTATTCCAATAATGAAGATAGTGAGATTCGAAAACTATATGTGGAGTTGGTTATGAATCCTTATGATTATGCCGATTGGTCGAGTAGGGGGATGGAATTACAAACCCAAAAACCTCCTGAAAACAATCAGGTGGAAGAGACAAACCAAGCAGTGATGAGGCTTAATTATAAAAAACTAAACAAAATAATAAAAGAGAATAATAAAAAAATGTCGGAGCAAGATACCGGATCAGAGGAGTACCTTACATTGCTAAAACTACACCAAAAACTTTTGGAAGAAAAGAAAAAAATGGCTTTGCAATTAAATATTGTTATCCAATAAATGGGTTGAACAAATAATAATTTGCTCGTTGCTTTTTTTAACGCAATATGTAATGCAGACGACAAAAGTATCAGAATAGTCGGGTTTTGTACATTCAATTTATCAAGTATTATTAAATTGTGGCAACAATCTATCATAGCCCAATGTCAGATATAAAAAAATACAACGATAGTATAATAGAAGCTTTTCTTAAAAAAGACGATAAAACTATTTTGCGATTTTACGAAGAACAGTGGATAAAAGTTCGTTCTGTTATATCAAAAATGGGAGGCAATGAGGATCAAGCCAAAGATATTATGCAGGAAGCGACAACTGCACTATATATAAATATTAAAAAAAATAAGTATAAAAACCGCAGTGATGTGAGTATTTCGACCTATTTTGTACAATTATGCAAATTTAGATGGTATGATTTATCAAAAAGTGCTCACTTTTCCAAGTCTCAATCTATTAATACCAATGAGCAGTTAATGCTTATGAACTACGAGGAAGAATATACAAAACAAATTGATTTAATTGAGCGCAATAATCAATTGCATAAGACTATCGATTTATTAAATCAAAAATGTAAAAGTATTCTCCTTGACTTTTATTGGAAAAAAATGTCTATGGCTGAAATTGCAAAGACTTATAAAATGACTATTGAATCTGCAAAAAATGCCAAATATAGATGTATGAACAGATTGAAAAGTCTTTTTAAATCAAAAAAAGCTATTGGAAATGAAAGAATTTAATGAATTCGATGCATATATTAATGATGAATTGAATGAGTCTGAAAAAAAATCTTTTGAGCAAAGACTACAGGAGGATATTGATTTTTATGAAGCTTTTGAATCTCACCGCAACATTGTATTGGGACTTGAGACTTATCATTTGAAGAATATATTAAAGGAGCATAAGCTACCTTCAAACAATAAAAATCCAAAGAAATATGGTAAATATATTGTTTCGGCGATTGTCCTTGCTATTGCTGCAACACTAATTGGTATAGCCTTATTAAAAAAACCACCGCAAAAACCACCTAAACCGGCAAAAGAAAACAATGATAAAAATATATTTGCACTTTACTATGAAACTGATCCCGGTTTACCGTCTAAGATGGGGTTTTCTAAGCAAATTGTTTTTGATAAAGGGATGATACAGTACAAAATAAAAAATTACAATCGAGCTTTGGAACATTGGAATGCCTTGGAAAATCAAAATAATGACACCCTGATTTATTACAAAGCAATGATAGATATCAATACCGGAAATTATAGCAAAGCGTATAGTGATTTGCAAAAATTGGATGAAAAATCCGAGTTTTATCCCAAAGCACAATGGTACAAATTACTCATTTTATTAAAAGAAAAGAAAGAGCAAGAGGCAAAAGCTCTCAGTAAGGAATTAATATCCTCAAAAAGCAATTACAGACTTGAAGATATCAAAGAAATATATCAAAGATTATCAAAAATAAGGGAATGAAGAAATTACTGCTATACATATTTCTCTTCAATTTATCTTTGCAAAGCGCTTATTCACAAGATTCATTGGGGTATAGACTTGCCTCTCTTTTTAATTCGGGAGACTTAGCAGAGTTTGATAAAATTACCGATCGTGCTATAAAACATTTTGAAAAGACCGGAATTAATGACTCCCTTGCATACCTTTTAGCTTACAAGTCAAGGAGTGCCGAATATCAAGAGGGGGTGCCACAAGCCAAAAATCTTATTGTCAGAAGTCTGAATTTACTCAAAAACAGTAGTAATACATCAGCAACTATTAAACTCAAAATTTATCAAGAAGCTGCGCATATATATCAGAGGTTAAACCAATTTGATAGTACTGAGTACTATTTTACAAAGATAAAATCGATTATCTCCGATGATAAAGTTAATTCTAAAAGTGATATATCACCAAAAATGGTTGGAGTGAATTATTACAATTTTGCTTCGTATTATTTTTTTCAAAATAAATTTGATGAAGCAGAAAAGAATATAAAGAAAGCTCTTGAGATTTTCGAGAAAGCGTTTGGACAAAAAAATAATTATTATATATCGAGTCTGGATCTTCTTGCATCGATATATTTTTACGAATCCAAAATTCAAAAAGCATTGGAAAACTATGAAAGATCCATTGAATTGAATGATAGCATATCAAATGGTTCTTCCTTTAATAGTATGGTTGGACATTTCAATTATGCCGGAGTGCTTGATGAGATTGGAGACTATAGAAATGCTATCAAACAAATAAATATTTCTCTGAAAATTGCTAAGGCACTAATAAAAAAGGGGATTATTGACAAAAGTTATCTGATTTCGATTTATGATCAATTGGCAAACACTTATAGCAATTTGAAACTTGAAGAAAAAGCTATAGCGATAGACAAAAAAGCAAAAGCATTATTAAGTGAATTTCCTGATGAATACCAACAATATTTTTATTCAAATATGGCTCTAAACTATTTGGATTTGGATAGTATCAAAAATGCCAAGGAACTGATGAAATTGGCTTGGATTGATTTTAATAAATTTGACAAATCCAATCTTTTAGACAAGTCAAGACTATTAAACACTGAAGCA
>JALVEE010000313.1 GCA_027008645.1 Saprospiraceae bacterium | reverse complement strand
TCATAAGTGATGAGTGATAAATGCTTAGTTATGGGTGATATGATAGGGGGGGGCAACAAAAATATGGAAAAACTTAGGACTCGAAAGCACGACTGCAAGGAGTGATTTTGAAGCCGGAGTATATTTGGAGGTTTGGAAGTTTCAGGTTTCAAGTTTCAAGTTTTATATTTGAAAGCAGATACATGTGATTTAAATACCCTCTTTTAATAGCTTATCCACTACCTTTGGTACGCCCGTAGAGGCTTTTTCAGCGATTACTTCCAGATTGGTTGACCTGCTTAGTTCGTAGGAGATATTGGGATTAGGATCTATATAGTATATTTGAGCTCCTGCCATTAGATATCCAACCAAACCGGCAGCAGGATATACATTCATAGAGGTGCCAATGATAATCATGATATCTGCGGTCATTACTTCTTGTGCTGCAATACTTATCATAGGTACATCTTCGCCAAACCAGACTATATGAGGTCTCAATTGATAACCTTTTTCACATTTATCTCCGATATTGAGGTCTTTTTTCCATTCATAAACCAGCGATGCATCACCTGTACTTCTTGCTTTGAATAATTCCCCATGCAAGTGGATTATATTTTTACTCCCTGCTCTTTCGTGAAGATCATCGACATTTTGGGTAATGATTTTTGTATTGTACTTTTTATCCAGTTTTAGAAGTGCTTTATGTCCGGCATTGGGGTTGACCTCGTGCAGTTGTCTTCTTCTGATATTATAAAATTCCAAGACAAGCTCTTTATTTTTTGCCCAGCCTTGTGGAGATGCTACTTCCATGATATCATGTCCCTCCCATAGTCCTCCGGCGTCGCGAAATGTTTTTATCCCGCTCTCTGCGCTCATGCCCGCACCTGTTAGAACTACTATTTTTTTCATTTGTTTAAAAATTTTTATTTTTTTCACCTTATCCACCCTTTGCCTCTAACTCCTAAAGGAGAATCAACCCGCAATGTTAAAAAAGAAATATGCCTATAAAAATTTAAAATTTATAATATATTATGCTCTTTTCAAATATCTAACAATTTTCTATTTTTTTAAAAGCCACGCCTATATTGTCTATGATATCACCCGCTATCAAGGCGTTGAATCCTGATTTTGTAGCGGCAATATCACCTGCTAACCCGTGTAAAAATACTCCCATTATACTTGCTTCAAGGGGATTGTATCCTTGAGATAAGAGGGAAGTGAGCATACCTGTCAATACATCTCCGGAACCGGCAGTTGCCATTCCGGGATTACCGGTGCTATTGAAGTACAGCTTGCCTTTTGGAGAAGCTATTGAGGTATATGCTCCTTTAAGAATTATAAAAATATTTAATTCTTTAGCTTTTTGCCGTTGCAATTCGATTCTTTCAAAACTGTTTTTTGTCGGATCGAATAATCTTGCAAATTCACCCGGATGAGGGGTGATAATGGTATTTGCGGGTAGGTTATTCAGTAAATTTTTATTTTCGGCCAGGATATTCAATGCATCCGCATCAATAACCAAAGAACCAAAATGCATTTTTAGTATTTCCTCCAGCACTTCTACTGTTTTTGGATTTGTTCCAAGCCCGGTTCCGATTCCAATAGCATTGTATTTGTTGATATCGGGTGTCGCTGAAATAAATTCGTCGCCAAAACCCGTGATAGTCATCACCTCAGGAGCAGAAATTTGCATAATATTATATCCACAATCAGGGATTAGAGCAGTAACCAATCCACTTCCGGTTCTCAAACACGATTTTGAAGCCAAAACAGCGGCACCAATCATACCTTTTTTGCCACCTATAATCAACGAATGACCGTATTTGCCCTTGTGGTCAAATTTATTTCTTGGTCGCAGCAGATTTTTTATATCCTGTTTTTCAATATAAAAAGACTTGGGTTTTATCTCCTGAAGAAAATCTTTTTTCAGACCGATGCTTTTGCTACTCCAATTTTTTATGATGTGGTTATTGTCGCTCAGGAGCATACTCGTTTTGGGAACTTCAAATGTCATACAATCATCTGCCTTGATAGCGATGCCATCAGTGATTTTATCGGCATACATCCCTGAGGGAATATCTATTGAAAATACTTTTGAGTGAGAGTGATTAATGTTATCAATGACTTTAGCCCAATATCCGGTAATAGGTCTGGACAATCCTGAGCCAAAAATAGCATCAATTATGATGTCATATTTATTGAAATTTGGCATGATATCATCATCTGCCAGATACTCAAACTCAATTCTTTTGTCTTTCAGCCTCTTGAGATTAATGTTGAAGTCTTTGGATGATTTAGCTTGAATGTCTGCTATCAAAATTTGGACATCAAATGCTCTTTCTGTCAGTATCCTGGCCACAGCCAATCCATCTCCTCCATTATTTCCCTTACTTGCGATGATCAGTATTTTTGGATTTTTACCGCTGTATTTTTCTGTAAACCAATCTGCAAATACATTGGATGCTCTTTCCATAAGGTCTATAGACAGTATGGGCTCATTTTTGATTGTATAAGCATCCCAAGCCCTTATTTCTTCACCGGAAAGTATTGGCAGCATATCACAAATTTTATTTGGTTTCTTTCTTCTTGTAATAGAAGAAAAATAAATATGCCAATCCTGCCAAAATCATCAATAATGAGCTAATCATGGATATGTTCTCACCCATATAATATGATTTTGGTTTGAACTCAAATACTATTTTGTGTTTTCCTCCCGGTACTTTCATCCCTCTCAACCAATAGTCAACCCTTATATGGTCAACAGGTTTGCCATCTATATACGCTTGCCAACCTTTGTTTGGTCCATACCAAACATCGGAGAATACTACAAAGCCATCTCCTGAATTATCGCTTTGATATTGCAGTTTGTTGGGTGCATAGTCGGTCAGCTGAATATTTCCTTGAGAACCCGAAGTGAAGCCTTTTATATATGAGTCAAATTCTTTATTTACAATTGCAATATTCTTAACATCTGTATTTTCGATTAAATCTATTTCTTCGTTTGCATTATTTGCGATTTTTATCGAATTTACATACCAAGCGTTACCATATATATCGGGGTTTTGCGCAGCAACTATTTTATCGCCTTGTTTTTGGATGATGTATTTAGTGTTCATCATATTTAGCACTTTACGATTGCCTTTTCCGATATACTTGTCAATCATATCTTGCGCTCTCTGCAATTTTGCCGCGTGATACCCCCCGAGGTTTTTGAAGAAATATGAGGGTTTGGCATTGTTAAAAGGATCAACGGAAGTGTCCAGAACTCTAAAATATAATTGCTTGTCACTCAATATTTGTTTATCCACATCTCTTGGTACGAAAGAAGATGTTATTTTTTTGCTTTTCACAAAATCACCATGGCTTACATAGCGAAGATCCACAGGTATTATATCCAATATTACGGCTAATCCGAGAAGAGATAAAAATATTGGTTTTGATATTTTTTTCTTTGCAAAAGCCCAAATCAATCCGGCTCCGATAGCAACAAAAATTAGAGTCCTAAGTGAATCTGCTCTCATAAATGATTGCCTGGTAGCGATTAGAGATTCTACCAATCCCGGCGCTTGAGCATATCTCGCATCGCCGGCAGCAGAAAAATCAAACATTGACGGACCTAAAATCATGAAAAACAAGCTTATTCCACCGGTTATTCCCAGTGTTATCCAGAGTTTTTTGAAAAAATCTTTTTGGTTAAGATCTGTGATTATGATATACCTCAATGTATAAATGGCAAAAAACACAATCGGTATTCCGGCTATTCCCATTATAGAGTTAGGCGTACGGAATTTGTTGTACATAGGGAAATAATCAAAAAACAATCTATTGAAGAACTCAAAATTCTTTCCCATTGATAGAGCGAATAGCAATACAGTAGATGCCAATGCCCACCATCTAAATCGTCCTTTTGTTACGAATAAGCCCAATATGAAAAGGAAAAAAATCAATGCTCCCATATATGGAGGGCCGCTTGTAAATGGAAGACTACCCCAATACAGTGGTGCTTGATATGTTTTTTGACTTCTTCTTGTCACTTGCTTTAATTTTTTTGCAAAAGGTGATGATTTTGATACTTTTTCAGCACTTCCCCCTCCTACAACTCCCGGAATATAGGCAGATACCAGATCCAAAAGTCCATTGCTCCATTGCATTGCATAACCCCATTCCAATCCTTTTGTTTGGCTACTTGATGTGGCTTTCCCCTTGGTAGCCAAGATAGGTTTGCCCCGCATTGTATCCTTGGAATATTCATATGTAGTCCATAGTTTTGATGCTGAAGCTCCCACGGCAAGCACAATTCCCAATACAAATATTCCGCTTATAATCGCTATGGATTTGAATTCTTTTGCCTTAATAAGTGGTATTATTTCCAATATTACCAGTATTGCAATGACAAAACCAAGGTAATATGTCATCTGAGGGTGATTTGATAGAAGTTCCAATCCCATCGACAATGCAAATAGAATTGCACCGGGAATATATTTTTTTCTTAGGGTCAATATCACTCCTGCCAAAACAAGTGGACCTAGCATAATCGCAACGATTTTGGTCATATGTCCGGCTTGATAAAGGAAGATATTGTTAGTCAAAAAACTAAATGCTATCGCACCGATAATTCCAAGCCAAACTTCGAATCCAAGCACTAAAAACAAGATATAAAAACTAATCATACCAAGTATGAAATACCCGGCAGGTCTTGCAAACCCCAATTCTAATACAGACCTGACTTGTTTTAGATAGTTGTGCTTTTGAGGTGCACTTATCTGGTATGTCGGCATTCCTCCAAACATGGAATTTGTCCACAAAGTAACTTCTCCTGTTTTTTTATAATAATCTTGAGCCTCTTTAGCCATTGCCTGGTGGTTGACTATATCGCTTTGATAAAGTTTTTTCCCGCTGAATTGAGGCAAGAAATATACACTGCTCACTAATATGAAAATCACTAAAGCAATCAAATGAGGTAACAGTTTTTTAAAATCAAAATTCATAATTAATATATTTTATGTTTGGTTATTTCAAAAGAATTCTCAAATTTAGTTAAAATTTGATTTTTATCATCGGCAATCTGATTTTATTTGGAAAAATTGGTTTGAGATGTGGCGGAAATTGCGAAATTTTTGTTATAAAAGCATACACTAAATATGAATAGCCCCGTATGAAATGCGGGGTAAATGTGAGAGGGGACATGAACGCCGAAGGTGTTCAATTATCAATTATTATGTTGTATGGATATTCAACTGTTAATATTCAACTCCTCCGGAGTTGTACTCTACTTGTTCGGATACCGCGGGTTTCACCCACGGTTATTCATATTTTTCCCCTGCCGGGGAAATTTTATCTCTCCATATAATCAATGGACAGAGCTCACTAAAGTAGAAGAAATTATTTATAAAAATGCTGTTTAACGCGAAAAAATGAAATGCACCTTTTTTGCTTTTGTTTAAAATATTTCCTATATTTGCAATGAACTTTTACTTATACTATTATCATAATGGAAAAAATTAAGTTTTTTACATTACCCACCAATAAGGCAAAAGACGTTAATATTTTTGTCAGATTTTATAATGGAAGATTGTTTGATATTAAAGCTAAATCAACATTAACAATCTATTCAAAGTATTGAAATCACACAACCGGCAAAGTCAGAGCTTGGAATGAATTTCTTGAAGCTGAAGAACTTCAAACAAAATTGGATAATCTTGAAACAGCAATTAAAAAAGAATATCGAAATACAACAAACAAGTCTGATATCAATAAAGAATGGTTATTAACGGCAATCGATAAACACTTTAATCCTTACAAGTATTTACAATCAGATACTTTATTTGGATTTGTTCAACATTTTATCGATAACTCCGATAAAAGAATAAACCCAAACACCGGTAATCCTGTATCATATAAAATGAAAAGAGAATATGCGGTTACATTCAAATACTTAAAGGAATATGCAAAAAAATATAGTGAACCTGATTTTATTGATATTGATTTGGAATTTTATCAAAATTTCGTTGATCTTCTAAGAACAAAAGGACTTGCAAACAATACCATTGGGAAAAAGATTCAAACATTAAAGATATTTCTAAATGATGCTTACGAACAGGGAATAAATCCATACACAAAATATAAGAGTAAAAAATTTAAAGTTATTTCAGAAGAAAGCGACAATATTTATTCATATCCCTATACATCCCACAGTCAAAGAAATACTGAATAAATACAATGGAATATTACCCAAACCAATAAGTAACCAAAAGTATAATGATTATCTAAAAGAGGCTGCTAAACTTGCCGGTATAGATACACCTTTCATTAAAACAATTTCACACAAAGGCTTAAAAACAGAAAAGAAGTATCCTAAATATGTACTTATTAGCAGCCACACTGCACGTAGAAGCTTTTGCACCAATGCTTATAAAGATAATATCCCAACCATGGCAATAATGGCTGTATCAGGCCATAAAACGGAAAAGGCATTTTTGAAGTACATTAAAGCAGACAGTAAAGATCATGCGCAAAAGGTTCTTGATGCTTGGAAAAAACAATCATTCCTAAAAGTTGCTAAATAATCACTTGACTACATAAAAAATATAATATGCAATTACAAACAATACAAAATAAAATTTACGAAATAAGAGGGCAAAAAGTAATGCTGGACTTTGATCTTGCCGAAATGTATAATACAGAGACAAAGAGATTAAAAGAGGCCGTAAGGAGGAATATAAATCGTTTTCCTCCTGATTTTATGTTTGAATTGACCAGGGAAGAATATAATTCTTTAAGGTCGCAAATTGCGTCCTTAAACACAGGAGGACGAGGCAGACACAGCAAATACAACCCTTATGCATTCACTCAAGAAGGTGTAGCAATGCTTTCAAGTGTACTAAAAAGCAACAAAGCAATTGAAGTGAATATAGCAATTATGAGAGCTTTTGTATTTGTCCGGCAATATGCTTTATCTCACAAAGATTTAACAGAAAAATTAAATCAATTGGAAACAAAATACAATAAACGATTTAAAGATGTGTATGAAGCAATCAATTATCTACTAAAAAAAGATAAGCAGAATAAAGCAAAAAAGATTGAACCACCAAAAAGAACTCCTATTGGTTTTAAAACTGATAAAAAATAAGGTAGAACCATAAATAAAGATAATGAAAAATATATCAATAAAGGAAATAGATAAAAAACTAAGTTCATTCAATTCAATAACTGAAAAACTCGAATATTGAGTAAAAAATAAGGAATATGTTGAGGATAAATATTTAAGTAAAATGCAATATTCGATGAAAAAACTCAGAACACCTGACCCCAAAAAAACAACTAGAACGTATCGTATTGGAAACTAATATTTTTTAAAATATTTGTAACTTTGCCCTCGGATTTAAAAATGACCCATTATGCCACAGA
>JALVEE010000312.1 GCA_027008645.1 Saprospiraceae bacterium | reverse complement strand
TGCTGGATAAAGCTTGTCAATATTTTAATCTTATGTTAAGGTGATTGCACTTAATAAAAATATGGAGGTGTTAACATATACAAGAGAAATACATGCAGAAAACATCGAAGCGGTTGCAGAAGCTCGTGTTGACATGAACGGTGAGTATGTTGAACTTTTGTCATTATATTTGAGAGTGCCAGATGGGTGTCCCCCAACCCCCAAATACGGACGCTAATCCCGATAATGGAGACAACACGGGGTGTCTCGGATAAACTTCAACTATTGTATCACGACCCATTTCTTTTTCAAAACACTCAAACGGAGTCATACCGCCCAAACACTCTCTCGGGGTGTGATTAAACCACTCTTGAATACGAGCGATATGCTCGTCACTAATGTCGGCAATATCGCTTTTCTTGGGTATGCCCATAGCTCTTATCCACTCGTTGCTGTTCTCTACAAGAGGCTTGTCAGTGGACCGGAAAGGACGAGCAAAGAATATATCAGCTCCCGTGAGCTCGGAAAGCTCTTGGTGTTTGGCAAAGGCGATATCATTGTCGGGGATAAGGGTTTTAACATATCCTTCATAGGGACTTACCATCTCCACAATGCATTGATTTACTTGATCGTTTATTCTGTTTGGCAATTTGCGTATGAGGGTTATTTTTGTGACAATATCAACCAATACAAGCAAGACCGCCGTGCTCTTGGAAGAAACTATAAAATCAACTTCAAAGTTTCCAAATCCTTTAATTTTTGCTAAACTATCTACGAATTGACGTGTTTTGTCTTTTATCCAGGCACCACGTTTAATTCCGGGTTTCTTTTTAACCCGTTTCCTAAACAAAAGCGCTTCCAGACCGGGGCGCTTTTGTATATATTTACGTATACTCTTTGCGCTTGCGTATTCATTTACTTTTCCTTTATCTTGTAGAAACTTAAGTCTTGATGATATTCTCTCAGGTGACCAACCGAGTCTTAAAGCTCTTTCTACAAAGTGAGTAAGAAAGCGAGACATTGCGACTTTATTGCAAGTTTTCTTTTTGTAGTATTGTCTGCGCTTTGCACGAGTTTGCGCTTTCTTTGCACTATACTTTTTCTTTCCTCCGTTTTTCTTTACTTCGTCTCCTATACAACTTTTACTCCTCCTGCCAAGGTTCTTTGCTATTTGATTATATGAACAATCTTCTTTTAAAAGAGCTTCTATTTTCACTCGCTCTTCGTATGTTATGTGCGCTTTTTTGTTTGCGACCTTTTTATTTTTTCTAATCTTTTTCATACAACGATATTTTATCATCGTCCATATTTAAAGGTAGGGGGGCAGAGAGTAATCATGACTGATAAAATGAAGTGGAAAAAGAGCTTTACTATGGAGTTGACAAGTGATGCCACTGCACAAGACCAGCCTGTGCAGTGGTATAAGCTGTCGTCTAAAGAGGCAAAAAGTGTGGTGTTGGGACGAACAGTCGACAGCATCTCTGTTAATTATTATGCGAGTCTAACAAAGACTTTGTCTCCTTATAGATGGTATAATAGGCACGAAGGAGGTGCTTCGCAAGATTTAAATTCTATAATTAAAGACGCTTTGCCATATAGGCTCACATTTGACTGGCTCATAGAAAACATTAAGACTGTCTCCAATCTTGATCCGCAGGTACAATTAAGTGCAGTCAGCAGAATCCCAAGAGGCATTTCTATAGACGAGTTTGCGCACAGCGCTCATTTAATCGCAAAACTGGACAAAGCGGCGCAGCTTGAATTGATAAAAAAACTTGAAAACGCTATTTTAGCAGAACAGCTTTCAAAATATATTTACAGA
>JALVEE010000311.1 GCA_027008645.1 Saprospiraceae bacterium | reverse complement strand
GCCAATTATTTAGTCTCAAGACTAAAAGGGAAAAAAATCATATTTGATAGTCACGAATACTTTACTGAAGTACCCGAATTGGTCAATAGACCGGGAGTGAAAAGAATATGGAAACTTATCGAAAAACAGATTGTTCCAAAGCTAAAACATATATTTACAGTCAGCCCCTCAATAGCAAAATTGTACAATGAAGAATACGGAGTAAATGTCAATCTTCTACGCAATTTACCGCGACTATCCGGTGATATTGCCGGAAAAAAGGATTTGAGAGTCGAGGGGAAATATATATTGATATACCAAGGTGCGGTCAATATTAATAGGGGGATAGATTATATGGTCAAGGCTATGAAGTATATTGACAATGCCGTATTGTATATTTTAGGCATAGGAGATATCTATGAAGAAATTCATAATTTAATATTAAGACTAGATTTAAATGACAAAGTGAAAATGCTCGGCGAAATTCCTTTGGAAAATCTTAAATCATACACGGTTCAAGCAGATATGGGACTGAGTTTGGAAGAAGATACCGGATTAAATTATAGATTTGCCTTGCCGAATAAACTTTTTAATTATATTCATGCAAATATTCCTGTTTTGGTATCTGATTTGCCTGAAATGAAAGCTGTAGTCACCCAATACAAAATAGGGGAAGTAATCAAAAATCACGATGAAAAACATATAGCAGATAAAATAAATAGTATGCTAAGCGATAAAGAGAAAATGCAATTTTGGAAAGCTAATACTAAAAAAGCAATGATAGAACTGAATTGGGAAAAAGAAAAACAAATTATCAAAACAGTACTTTGAAGGAAATAAATATCATATCATTCGATGTCCCGTTTCCACCAAATTACGGTGGTATAATCGATGTGTTTTTCAAGATAAAATACTTTCACTCCAAAGGTATCAAGGTTCATTTGCATTGTTTTGAATATGGTAGAGGAGTACAAAAGGAGTTGGAAAAATATTGTGAGTCTGTTCATTATTATAAAAGGAAAACAGGCGTAGTATCTAATCTTAGCCTATTACCTTATATAGTAAAATCCAGAGTTTCCGGTAAATTAAAGCAAAACTTATTAGAAAATGACTTTCCTATTCTTTTTGAAGGCTTGCATACAACTTATTTAATGGGCGATAAAGATTTTGAAAATAGAAAAAAAATATTTCGTGAACACAATATTGAGCACGATTATTATCGCCATTTGTCATTTGCCGAAAAAAATCCAATAAAAAAATTATACTATCTGGTCGAATCGATTAGATTGAAGTATTACGAAAAAATTGTCACTAAAGCAGATGTGTCATTTGTCGTTTCACTAACGGATTTGGAGTATTTTAAACAAAATTATCCTCAAAATAAATTTGTTTTTGTACCGAGCTTTCACAATGCCGGTAAAATAAATATTAATCCCGGGAAAGGAGACTATGTTCTTTATCACGGCAATATGAGCGTATCGGAAAACTATATCGCTGCAAAATTTATAATCAACAATGTGTTCAATGATATTGATATTCCACTTGTGATCGCAGGGCTAAATCCAGGTAAAGAGTTAAAAGACTTGGTTGAAAAGCACAAAAACATAACACTAATTGCTAACCCCGAAGATTCTAAATTGAATGAGCTTATCTCCAATGCCCAAATCAATTTTCTCTATACAAACCAAGCGACCGGTCTTAAGTTAAAGCTGCTCAATGTGCTTTACAATGGAAGATTTTGTCTGGTGAATTCAAAAATGGTCGAAGGAACAACTTTAAGCAAGGTTTGTATCGTGAAGAATGATATAGATGAGATAAAAGAAACTA
>JALVEE010000310.1 GCA_027008645.1 Saprospiraceae bacterium | reverse complement strand
TTATTTTTTCCGGGTTCACTTTTGCGCAAGCGCCAAAAGCAAAGAAAAATATTGCCTTAGCACTTCGGTATGATCGTAAAGATTTAAAACGGGGTCAACAAATGCCCTTAAAGGAGTTTAGAAATCAATTGGGTAAATGGGCTAAGAAAAATTATAGAGTAGGTGCTCCCGGATTGGTGACACTATGGTTTAGTGTGGATGCAGACAATGAAAAGACCATTGAAGGAATGGAAACGGTGACCTTAGCAGATGTGACCTTGAAGATAAAATTGGTCAATTCTATCACCGACGAAGAGAAAGTCTGGGAAAAAGTAGTAAAATCTAGGGGAACAAGCATCCCAGATTTGGAAAGGTCTGCGATTCGAAAGTTATCATCCAATGGGGGGGCGAAAGAGATGGCTCGCTTTTTTGATGAGTACTTGGTGGACGAGTTTGTTAATCATTGCTCAAAGTACTATGCTATTGCGGAGAAAAAGTATGCTGAAGGGAAGTATGTAGAAGCTATCCGAATTTTGAGCTATATTCAGGATGGTACTACCTGTGAAAAAAAAGCAAAAAACTTAATGAAAGAAGCCCTTTTGTTGGAGCAAAAAAAAGTGTGCAATGATTATTTGTATAAAGCCAATTTAGCCTATGAGTCAGGTGACTATGAGCGGTCATTAAGTCAGTTATATCAAATTTCTCCTAGGTCATTATGCGCTAAGGATGCTATGGAATTGGCCAAAAAAATCGGTGAGAAATTTGAACATTCCAATGTCTCAACTAAATCTATCAACATCCATAAGTTTATTGTCGAACATGCCGATTTGGAGAAACAAGCGGAATGGGATGAGAAAATAATGATGGATTTGATTCGTCATAATTAAACAGAATCATGAAGAAGATTGTATTTTTTTGCTTTTTGAGTTTTTACTTAGTTAATTCTATTCAGGCGCAACAAAAAGTTAAATGGGTGCTAAAGCCCATTAAATATGACGTTGACAGAATACGCATTAATCAGGAGCATTTTGGTAAAGATGAGTTGTTTGTAGTTACAAAAGGAAAGCTATCAGGCATTGTCAATACGAAGGGTAAGCTAGTTATGCCTATTAAATATACGCATCCTGATATTTGGTGTAAAACTAAATACGTAAGTGGTGTGATAGGGGAAAAACAGTATTTCTTTACAAGAAAAGGCAAGAAGACCACTTATGAAGTTATAGAGGCACATTGTTCAAACAAACACCATGAGAGTGCACTCTCTAAAAAAGTAAGGAAGAGGAATCAAAAAAGACCTGGTGCTTTTAGTCTTAATCCCAAAAACCTCAAAGTCGTAGTCTATGGTGATAATGGAGAACCCATTGATACGGTAAAGTTTGTAAATGGAGATTATTTTGATGGAAAAAATATTTATGCCGGGCGTGATGCTTTTTATTTGCTTTCGCAAAATAAAAAGTATGCCTATAAAGATGTAGGGAGATTTGTAAAAGCGAATGATTATTTTATTGTCGTCTCTAAAAAGAAAGGCCAGTTTAGTTTGTATGATTCAGAAATGAATCTGTTGTTGCCTAAACTCAGAGATTATCAACTTTCAGACAAACATAAATTGGCGGTCGTTTATTTTAGTGACTCTGATGTCGGAAAAATAGTAGATGTTGATTTAAATGTATTGAGAGAAGGGGCGATTGGGTATGTTGATTTTAGAGAGGATAGCACGGCTTATTATAAACTTGAAGACCACTACGAATTGTTGGACATCATGACAGGAGAGAGAATAACTATTCCGTATAAAAGGACTTATGATGTCAGATATACGGATGTGGTTATTAC
>JALVEE010000309.1 GCA_027008645.1 Saprospiraceae bacterium | reverse complement strand
AACTATATTTGTGATTGTAAAATCCACGTTACGAATCGAACTATTTCCAAACCTAACATAAACAAAATCACTTGCCGGCTGTGGATACAACCGTATATCATCATCAAAAATCAAATCCTTTGAATTAACGGGAATCAAATTTTTCCACTTTGTAATGATTATAGAAGAAAAATCATTATCATCATTAACCAGATAATTATCGTTTTGGTTAAAATGTATTACATCGTGAAGCACTGCATTTACCTTTGGTTCAATTTCGATACTAAATATTTCTGAGTCTGCCGGTAAATCGCCAAATAATATATTGGTGAAAACCAATTTAATTACTCCTTCACTCTCATTTATTACGTAAGACCAATCGACATTAAAAATATTGCTTTTAATAGTTTTCACGGTTATTGAATCAGGATTATAATATAGTGTGTATTGAATTCCTTCAAATTTGGTAATCAAATCACTATTCCTTACAGATATGGTCATCAACTCATTTTTATTCAAAACTTCATCAGTTATCTCTGCTTGTATTGAATCATAAGTCATCTGAACACCATAGCTAAAATCAACATCACCGGGTTTAATCCCTATAAAATCATATTTTGAGTCAGGAGATGGAAAATCAATTGTACTTGGATAGGAAAAAATATTTCCTGTTTCAAAAGTATATGATTTGTCAACAAATTTCCATGGGCTTTCATAATCAGAATTACCTAATATATACTTTTTCAAATAGAGAATATCTGATGCTGTAATAGAATGACTATTATTAATATCTGCAGCAATCCTCTGGTAAGGAGTGAAATTATTTATTAATCCTAATAAAAATTTTCGTATAATTATCAAATCTTTGACATTTAGCCCGTCTGTATTTTCAGTTGATTTGCTTGGAGCTATTTGAAAGGTTGAAGATATATTTCCAATATCAATACAACCGGATGCATCGGTATATCTATCGTGAAACATCTTTGCATGTTCAACAGGAATATCTCTTGGTGTCATCACACAAGTTGATATGGTTTCGCTTCCTTCAATATGAATTTTTGACCAACAAAAATGTTCCCCATCCGGATGATTTACCTTGCACGCATATGTGTTTCCAATATCAGAAATATCAACTAAATTATCTTCCTGAGCTGTTGTGCTGCTTTGGTCATCGTACAATTTCACTTCATATAAGCTCGGACAAGATTGAAGTCCTTTTAATATCATATCCGATTTTATCTCTAAGGTATCATTTGGATAAACCTCAACATTAACAAGCTCACTACATACCATATTTTTTGGTGGTTTAGGATATTTAATCTCATACATTGCACTTGCAGTACTTACATTCCCGTAAGAATCTTTTACATACAATGTTACCTTCCCCGGATTGGGACTATTGCAGTCAATAATCTTAGGAGAACAATCAAAGCTTAAATGGGTACAATTATCAAAAGAACCGGCATCAAATTCCCAAGGATCTAACTCAAGTTTTAGATTATAACCCAATTTTAAAATTGTGTTTTGATTAATAGCTACTATTGGTGGTACTGAGTCAATCATTTCGATTACGGATTTGCATCTACTTAAACCTCCTCCTAAGTACTTAACCGTTATGACAATGTTATGTGAACCGATTCCAAAATTAATCTCTTTTTTACCATTTATCAATACCGTATCTCCTTCCATAGCTATATCGTGAAGAGAGTCTCCTGTAATCTTTTTTGAGCATATGTAGGTAGCCACTGAAAACTTAAACGTGTCTATGGCACAATCCTCGGGGGATTTCTGAATGGTTATTCTACCATTGACAAAATCAGGGCTTACTATATGATTTTGAACTTTTGCCATTGGCTCAACTATTCCAGTCAGTGATTTAAACTCAATATCCGTAGAACTTTCATATTCACCGATAGTATTGAAGCAAAGGCTAAAAAGTGTAGTATTGTTAGGAAGTGAAACTCTTTGGTCTTCTTCAGCTTTCCATAACGCAATCACTTCTTTGGAATCAGACTGATAGTAAAAATCAATATCATCTAACTTTGAATTCTCCGGTAATTTTATTTCCTTGAATTTAACTATACTATTATCCCAAGATATTGGCAACTTAAATTCAGTAACCCTCCTAAATTTTCTTACTTTCAAATCCAAGCAAATATCTTTGTTTCTTTCGGCAATGATATCTGGAAATTTGAATTCAATATTTCCAACTTCCGTTGCTGTTACTGTAGTTTGACAGCTTTTTCCTGTATTTTTATCAATAGCTTTGGCATAAACTTTTTTTCCATAATCAGAAGGATGTAGAAAAGGTCCATTTCGCAACTGCGTATATTCATAATCATCATACAATTCTACTTTTATGTGATTATAACAATATGGTCCTCCTTCTAATAAATCATCAGGAGTGACAAGAGTACTGTCATCTGGGAAAACCGAAAATTGAATTTCATCATTACAAACCAAATTGTCGAAATGTGGATTAATTTTAACATTCGACATACACTGATTGTAATTCCCTGACTTATCAGTCACTCTTAATACCGCCATCTCACTAGTATCAGACTCACAATCAAACACTACTCCTGTATCCGTAGAATTTATTAGTCTTGCTGAATATTTTAAATCTCCGCAATTATCAAAAGAGCCATCATCCAACTCTATCGGATCAAGTTCATAGATTAATTCATCATTTAATCTTACTTCATAATTTTGTTTACATACGGGTTGTGGAGGAACTTTATCTTTCACTATAATAAATGAATAACATTCTTCTCTATCGCCATTATAATTTTCTTTAGTCAATTTCACAGGATTATCTCCTATATCATCACAATTCAAATCAATACTCAATGCTCCATTTACCAAAACAACGTTATAACCCGTAGATTTAAATGATTGGGCATCAACAGATGCTTGTCCCATTATATCCAGACTTACAATTTTTGTTACCGCACAATCAGAAGTACATATAAACTCAATGCTCTTGGTCTCAGTAGTCTTGTTTCCTGCTATATCAGTAGCTTCAACACTGACATCAATCAGTCCTGAATTATCACAATTTACAACTTCTGGAGTTATTTTATAATTATAATCACAGTTTTCAAAAACATCTACACCAAGATTATCAATACTCAAATGCAATACATCGTCTTTCATAAAGACCGTATCAGCATTAAACTTAATCACAGGTGATATTTTGTCCTCAACAATAACCTTAGCATTACATTTTTCCTTTGTACCATCTATGTGCTGAACTGTAAGTTCTACAATATTTACTCCCAAATCTTCACAGTCAAAATATTTGCTTTCTTCTCCATCTACCAATATCACAGTTGTATTGTCAGAAGTACTAAAATCAGAAGCATTTACTTTTGTAAAATCTACACCAAGTGAAACCAGCATATTGGAGCAAAATTCCAGGTTTTCAATCCTAACTTTTCCATTTTTCTGATAGCTGGCAATTTCAGCTCCATTTATTTCAACTACCGGTCTTCTCCATTCTGTAGGGCTAAAAAACAAAATATCTGTTTGACTTACTTCTTTGGCTTTTGCAGTAAAACAAATATCAAAAATTGTAGTATTATCAACCAAAGTTTTTCCATTTTCATCATTCCATTTGAAGGACAGTTCCCCGTCATTATTATCATAAGTATAATTTGTGGAAAAATAAATATTGTCTATTTTATGTAAATCCAAAACATCTCTATTCCAACTGACCGGTACATTTATAGAGGTCACATCAGTAAAATTTTCAACTTTTAGACTTAAGCATAACTCTTCATTTTCTCTTACAATTTTTTCCGGTAGCGATAGACCTACTGTATTTTCATCAGGTGAAATAACATTTACAAATGCCCACACATTATTGTTATTAGGATCAAAAATGCCAACTACATACAATCCGGGGTTTTGAATCGGATTTTCAATATTGCCCTGAGAAGTAATAATATTGGGCATTGAGTCAAAGACTGCAACTTTATAATAATTGGGACATGTCTTGTCTCCTACCAAAACCATATCTGCTGTCACTTCCGCCCCATATCCCGGGAGAATAGCGATTTCCATCGTATCAGATCTTGCAACTAATGTAGTTGAATTCGGTTTCGGATAGTTGACATTTACAAGAACATCGCAGTATTCGTATAGCCCTCTTGAGTTGGTCATATTCAGTCTCACATAGTTTTGCTTTGCAGACAAGCAATCAAAAGAAATGACCGGAGCTTCATTATATAGGCCATCAACAGACAATGAAAAATCCAAAGTATCACCACATATATCATATGATCCCGCATCCAGATCTTGCGGTGTTAATTCATAAAAATAATCATCATTTAGAGTAATATCAACAGTATTATTACATTGTGTAAAAGGTTTTATATTATCTAAAACATTGATTTCTATATAACAATCTATTGTGCTATTTTCCCTGACAACAGATACAGTTACAAAGTTCAATCCAAAATCATCACAAGATAAAGTAATAGAGTCTTGCCCATTGACAGTCACAGTATCTCCGGCTTTCTCACCCAAAAACAAATCTTCAGCGTATAGTGTTTTTATTCCGGTGCTTGGGTTCAATTCAATATCCAGGTGAGGAATACAGCCACTACCAATTATTATATCTCCTGACTGATAATGCGGTTTCATTGGATTTTCACTGTTGTAAAATGCATTTTCAAACCCCTTATCACTTTCGAAAGACAACGATGTTTGGTAGCCATTATTTCCAACTACTCTAAAACACAACTCGACTGCAATACTATCGGTAATATAAGACCCACGTCCATTAGCTAATAAGAAAATTTCATTATTTTTAACATTGCTAAATAACTCATAATGTTTATTCATTTTGATATATTCCAACATTGTCGTATCCCATTTCACTGCAAATTGTAGTGCGACAAGTCCCTCATGATTTCTAAAAATAACAGGAATACAAACCGTATCTCCGGGATATACATTCATGTTCGGAGTGCTGACATCTAAATTGTTACTAGGTTCTCCAATAGCTTCTATACCTATAAAATTATTTCTTTTATCCAGTATCAAATCTTCTTTTGTGATTCCCAATTCTGCTATAGTCTGCTCATCTCTACCTTCATAGCTTGCAGAACCGTTTATATCGCCTTTCTTTATCTCAATGAAATCAATTTTACTGCTATCTCCTTCTATAGGAAAATACGTACCCAAACCTTTTTCAAATGCTTCTTTTGCCGAACTATAAGACAATCCCTTTTGCATATAGCTATAAGAATGGCTGTTAAAAGTTGTTGTACCTCCCAGAATAAGTTTCGCAAATTGATATAAATCGAAAACATCAACTTTTCTGTCATCACTCAAATCTCCGGCAATAAATTGACGTAATTTATCAAATTTTTTTAACTGAAGAATATGTTTTTGAATAAGTACTATATCCAATGTAGTAATCCCATCCAAATAGTTACCATCTTTATATGGGCTTAGTTTATAAGTTCCGGATTCCAGATTAGAAAATGCATAATCTCCATTATTGGAAGGGAATAATTCTTTATGAGAATAAGGAAAATTAATCTTATTTAATTCTACATGAATACCATCAGTACTATTTCCTAATGTTTGTACATCAATATTACCATAGATTTTGCCGGTATTTTCATTATCTACAAAATGTACCTCACTTGTACATTTATCACTATTGTCATCCTTGTCCCAAACATATATATCTATGTACATGCTAGTATCAGATTGCATATCCAATACCTTGAAGGAACTGTTGATAAAATTGTCAAATAACGGATCTTGTGACGGCTTTATGTCACTGAATGTATATCTTAAATTTCCTGTATCATAAGCAAAACTAGCATTGTCGAAATCCTTAGCAAGAAGTCTAGCTTTTCCATCTACAACTTCGATATTCATAGGTGAGACACAACGGGCTTTCACCACATCTTGTGCAGATACATTAGTTAATAAAGAAGTAAATATGACTGTAATTAATAGTATTAATCTTTTCATGTTTTTAATTTTTGATATTTAATAAAAGATGTAAAATAGGTGTATTTCATTTTTTAGCTTTTCCCATTCTTTGCCTCCTGTTGAAATATTTCGTAGATATCACAGGATGAATCTGACTCCTAAAAGAGAATCAACCCGCAACGCGAAATAATGAAATGCGCCCAGTAAAATAAATTCCGCACTTGCGCCCCATCACAAAATTTATATCTTGCATCTAAAGCCTACTTTTAGGTCAAAAATGCTATATTTTTCCTGAAATATATATCCTGAAAATTCGTAGTTTATATTTCTCTTTGAAAATACCGGATTCAGATAAAAACCCGCATTATCATTTATCTTATAATCTAATTTTGCTGAAAAAAGCCAAGCTCCGCTAAAGTTTCCATAAGGATTACCTACCGTATTGGTATAGTATCGCAATTTGTATTTATCATCTACAATCACTCCTTTGGAATACGTAAATATATTCAATAAATATCCGGCTTCAAGCGACAAACTCAGTGTCCTTGTTTCGATTGTTTTCAAGCCAATGCTCAAGGGAATATCCAGAACATTTTGGTAATTGTGCCCTATGGCCTCGTACTCCAATTTACTCTGAACTCTTTGGGTCAACCCGTTGTAATACGGGTTTTGTTCGTCCCTGATTCTGTCCCATTTGGGATGAAGACGGGTGACAAGTTGCTCGAATTGTATTCCTGAACCTATATAAAACCTGTTTGCGAAATAATAAGATACTCCAATATCTATACTCCAAGACGGTTTGGTATCACTTTCAAAATACTTTGTAAAAACTTCGCTACCGGTATTCCCGGGATCATAACTATGATCGACCTTTCCTATTCCAACTCCAACATTCCAAGCAAAATAATTCAAATACTTTTTCTTAGGAAAATTCACTATGGTAATAGTTGGATTAAATGATACGACTTCATTGGTATATAGCAAATTCAATTTATTTGATAAATTCTCAAGGGTATTAATACTTTCTCTTTTGGTCATATCAATATGGCTATGATTATTCAAAACAATGCTTTTTTCTGAAAATTGCTCATGGCTTTTAGAAGCATTATTTTCCTCTTGATTTGCCTTATTTAGCGCAAAAACTATGGTATTTTTGGATATTCCTCTTGGGCTATAAGAATACTTTTTTGGATTTTTTTGTACTTTTGTTTTTGCATTAATTCCAATGGTTTCCATTTTGGTTTCAGCAATACTATTATTAATTTTTCCATCAACAATTTTCTTTGTTTCATTAATTGTTCCGGTATTATTAGATTTGTTTTTAAAGGGGATCTTTTCATTATTTTGATTGCCCGGCATTAATAACAATACTACCAGTCCGGCTAATGATAAAAATACCAAGAAAAACCAAAGTCTTTTTTTCTTTTTTTGAGTCTCTTGTGGAACGTATTGGCTTAAAGATTCCCACAAGGCATCTTTATCCGGTTCCGGACGAAAAGACTGCATCTTCTCTTTTATAAATTCTTCGTGTTTACTAAGTTTCATTATGTTTTCTTTATTTCTTTTTTCAAATCTACCGGAATCGTTTTCATTTCTTTTAAATATATTTCTTGCATTTTCTTTCTTGCTCTTGTCAATTTTGTTCTTGAAGTACTCTCCGGTATATCCAATTTTTCAGCTATTTCAGAATGGCTATATCCTTCGATAATCGCCAGATTAAAAATGACTCGGTAGTGATTGGGAAGTTTTTTCAACATAGCCAATATTTCCATTTCATTCAAATCACTCTCCACCATACCATCAATAAAACCATCGTCAATTTCTTTCAAAGGTTCTAAAACCCTCATACGATTTTTTCTTTTCCTCAAAGCCATCAGTGAAGTATTAACTGCAATTCTGCTAATCCATCCCTCAAATGACCCTGAATGTTCATACAGAGAAATATTTTTAAATATCTTTATAAAACATTCCTGCAATACATCGTTCGCTTCAAATTCATCACCCAAATACCTCAAACAAATACCATACAACTTCGATGCATAAGTATCTACCAAACACTTAAAGCCCCTTGAATCCCCTTGTTTGCAATATTGTATAATCTGTACTTCTGTCAACGTATTTTCATTTGCAATTTCATAGTATTAGTGCATCGAGCGAGGTTGTTCAAAAAAAACATTTATTGTAAATCTTCTATTCTCACAACCTAAAAAGCTTGCTTATTTTTTTATCGTTTAGCGTCTGCAAGAAAACACATCAAATTCTAAGTTGATTCCTACTGTCATCTTTTGCCTGATTTCGTACAGACACTATTTAAAGTTCCTCTTAACCAAAAAATCCCCCTTTATTGTTTTATATTCGACTTTAAGAGGATTATATGTTTTTACCCAAAATTCTCCCTCGAATGAGCCTTTGAGCCAATCCCCTTTGTTTTTACCATAGCTACTTATTTCGAATTTTTCAAATCCACATCCGGTGGTACTACTCGAGCAATTAAAATTATAGATAGTCCAATCAATATTTAGGTTTTTAAAATACATATTCAATTCGTTGTCCTGATAGTTCCTTGCTTCCTGACCGCTAAACTTTAGTAAAAATTCAGAATCAATATTTTCACTATCATAGACCAATAGTACTGTTCTTCCACCTTGCAATTTGGATTCAGTGATACTAAAAAGTTTTTCTTTTCCGTCAATATTTAAACTGAAATAGCCGTCTTGCAATATTTGATTGCAGGAATACAGGCTTTTAATATCAACAGTTCCTGAAGCAACATTATAATCCAATTGTGGGCCTACATCTTCCCAATAATTATCTGCACTATGGATTCTTAATATTTTTTCAGAGCAATACGGAATTTTTAAGTTTATCTGTGGAGAATCAAAAAAATAAGTCATCACATCATCTCCTTGTAATACTCTCAAAAAGTTTTGATTTAATTGTTCATTACTACAGTTTCTCACAACGCCATTGATATCAATTACCGGAACTGATGTCTTGGGTAATACCATTGGGCTTATGGTTATATCCTTTTCTTCAATGCTAAAATTCTTAGCATAGACTCCATTGCAATCAATATCAACTCTGTATTTGAATGCCTGATTTACCGGCAAATGAGTAAACCATTGACCTTTATTTGTCGTATAAATTCTATCAACCAATCTTTCTTGAAACAAGATATCTACAGCTTGATTTACCAATGGTCTCTCATCTATAACAACATTTCCTTCAACCAGATTAAACACATAAGGTTTTGCAAGAGCATAAAAACCTGATTCTATAAAACTAAATTCTTTGCCATTTGAATTATCTTCCCATTTTTGAGCTTTCCACATATGCTTTTTGCTATCGTAGTACCAAATCGAACAATCATCACAATCCGGATTATCAATTGTCACATACGCCTTTTCTTTGATTATAGTCAATGGAGAATTATCTTCTGACTCTATTCTTAGATAAACAATACTATGATAATCAAGCCAAACATTATTGCTATCTGAATCAATTGCCATATGACCACCGGGAATTGATTCCAGATGAATTGGATTGCTCAAATCGGGTACAAAAGTACTCACTACCACATTACCTTTATATTGGGTACCACTCTTTATATATGAAGCACCTGCGATTCTAATATTTATATTACCGCTTAGATCTGCATTGATGTCTGAATCAGCTGTTTTCACTATTCGTTCAGGATTTAGAATAATAGAATGATTAAAATAGTTGATATCATTACCTATTGGCTTAACTAAGAATTGATAATTATTCTGTTTGTATTCGACTTCCAACAAACTGCCGTTTTTATTTGCATCGACTGCACTAAAATGGTAAAAAGGTGAATTTGTAGCACTGTAATCTTCATTCATAAGTGAAGCTGTATAGCCGGAAATCTCATTTCCATCTTCATCGTGCAATCTACCAACCACCTCTGCATCAACAGCGATCTTGGGATATTTTTTACCGATAATATCCGTATTATCAACAATGACAATATCCTTATAGCAAGAACTGATTATTATAATAAAAACAATTAAAACTATTTTGAATTTAGCATTCATTTTCCCTTTCTTTATTATCTAATGCTCAAAATACTACTTTCGCTACAATAAATAATAAAAACAGTCAATTATTCTAATTATACAAAATAATTTAATGCACCGGAAAGTGATAATAAATCTACTTCACTTGGTATAGTCTTATAAAATCAAATCCTTTTTCAATATTATTTCTACATGTTTTTTTAAAAATAATAGCTATCCCTGCTATAAAAGGATAACGTATGCTTCCATTCCTATACACAATAGAATTATTTTTGAAATAAAATCCTTATGCCATTTGGTTATTTCTCTCATTTTTTCTAATATTGTAATTATGAGGTCTTGACCTCGAGTAAATGCGTCAGTAGTTTTCATTTTTGTGAGGATTAAGGATTACTACTGTTTTGGGATTTACGCCCAAATTACGCATTTACTTTTTTTATTTATATTTTTTTACTTTTTTTTTCACGGACTATTGTGGACTATTGATGTATATTTACAGCCAAAAACAATTAACACGATGAAAAAAATATTTATACCGGCTCTACTTTTGATTAGCGTATTCGCTTTTGGGCAGAATTCAAAAGTTTTATACAAGATTAATTACAAACAAATTACTAATGGTCAAGAAAGCAAAAATGATTTTGATATAAAATATTACGACGGTGTGGTTTATCTTTCTAAACCTGATGCTAAAGTCCAAACTTTTGTCAACCTGAATAAACGAAAAATAATTACTACCATCTCGGTGAATGACAGTCTCTATAAGAAAGAAACGCTCTTTGATTCTTTACCAAAATATAAAGTCATTGATAAAGCTGAAAAAATCCTTAATTTTCAATGCAAGGCGGTTAGTTACAGTTATTTTTCTAATACAATAGAAGTTTGGTACACCGAAGAAAGCCCGGCAAAAGGATCTCCATATTCAAAATTTTTACCCAATTCAAACGCTTTGGTTTTGAAGGTAGTAGTAAATGGAAACCGTATTATCAAGGCTACCTCTATAGATAAAATTAAGATTTTTAATAAACCTAAATATCTGCCTCCTTTAGCGCAAAAAGTGGACAAGCCAAGATTCGATGAATTAACTATTAATTCTCGTTTTACAAAGCTAAATGTGTTTAAGGATGAGCAAATCTATTTCGATGGCAAATTTACAAAGTCTGATGATAAAGATTTACAGTTAAATAAAGTTTATCATTTCTCTAAAGGTTCGGTAGTGTTGAAGAAGATCAAATTACCTGAAATTGCTAAAACTTGCGGATATATTATAGCTGAATTAACCGCGAAATCAAATGGTGATGCCTACGATAGAACAGGTTCGGTATTTATTATTCCACAGGATGGTTTAACGACAATGCTAGATGCCTATATCTATGGTTTAGATACTTTGCCTGTTTTCACCGACAGAAGAAATATGAATTATCAGGGTTTTTACCGTACTGAAAACTATGAACCATCGATAGAATTGATGCGCTTTTTTACTAGTTTTGGAGTTGGGCATTTCAATCATAAAAAAATACACAACTACAAATGGTTGGAAAAGGCTGTTTACAAACAAGAAATCACTAAACTTATACCAAATAACAATGATGAAATAATTGTGGGTGTTTTTATTGGAAATTATGATAAAGGAGGTCATAAGATAAGTCTTGACCTAAATTTTTACCCCAATGATGAAGAGGTGGACAGCTCAATAAAATACATAGAGCCTATATTCCTTACTGTAAATACTATGGAAATGGAAGGACAAAATTACGGACGACTGTTTAAAACGGATACACTGCATGCAAACTTTGAAATAACAGACAGTATTTCGGATTTAGAACTGCTGTTTACTACTACCGGACATGGTGGCTGGGGTACAGGTGATGAGTTTATTCAAAAACTTAATCAGGTTTATCTTGATGACAAAAAGATCTTTAACATTGTACCGTGGCGTACAGATTGTGCTACATATAGAATGAGCAATCCGGCCTCAGGTAATTTCTCAGTCGGGCTATCATCAAGTGATTTAAGTCGTTCTAATTGGTGTCCAGGTACGCTCACGCCTCCTTATGTTATTCCTCTAAAAAATATTGGAATAGGAAAACACAGTATAAAAGTCGTTATAGACCAAGGCGATGATGTTAAAGGCGGTAGCTGTGCTTGGTCAGTTTCAGGTGTTTTGGTAGGACGGATCCAACATCCCAGTTCCTTCTATCCTTTTTCCCACCCACATGGGTGAAAATGAAAAAGCTTGCTTATTATGCAGTTGGCTCATGCGACTTGTTCCCAATGAAAATCGGGATGTATGGCTTTTAGCGTTGGCTTTTTCATCATTAAATCGTTTTTAATCCCAATTCCTTTAAATATTCATTATGTTTTTCCGTACTGCTTTTTATTTTCTTTTCAATTTCAATCAATTCTTTATGGACTTCGTTAAGGTCAATTTTTTCTTCCGGCATCGCCGTGCTGACATATCTTGAAATATTTAGGTTATAATCATTTTTTTCAATCTCTGCCATTGATACCCTTTGGGCGTAGCGTTCTATCTTCTCGGGGCGATTTTTGTAGGTATTTACAATTCTTTCGATGTCTTCTACTCTCAGAAAATTCTGTCTTTTGCCTTTTTCAAAATATTCACTGGCGTTGATAAACAACACATCGTCTTCTTTTTTGCATTTTTTCAATACCAAAATACTTACCGGAATACCTGTTGAATAAAACAATTTGGCAGGCAAACCGATTACAGCATCAATATGATTGTCTTTTAATAATTTTTCTCTGATTCTTTTCTCCGCTCCGCCCCGGAACAAAACGCCGTGGGGCAAAATAATCGCCATCGTGCCGTCATCGGCGAGATAATGGAAGCCGTGCAAGAGAAAAGCAAAATCGGCAGCTGATTTGGGTGCCAGTCCATAGCTTTTAAACCGGAAATCTTCTGCCAAAGTATCGTTGGGTTCCCAACGCAAACTAAAAGGCGGATTGGCTACCACCGCATCAAACTCTACCTTTTTGGCAGGGTTCAGCTCGTTGAGCATTGGCCATTGATTGAGCAGAGTATCGCCGTGAAAAATTTCAAATTCGGTGTCTTTCATACCGTGCAGAAGCATATTCATACGGGCAAGGTTGTAAGTGGTAATATTCTTTTCTTGTCCATATATTTTGCCGACTGTTCCGCCGTTTTCTTTCATTCGTTTTCGCACATTCAAGAGCAAAGAACCCGAACCACAGGCAAAATCCAACACTTTATTGAGCTTGTTTTTCTTTCCGGATGTTGGGTCTTGGCTGTCGAGCGTAACGATTTCCGAAAGAATGGTTGAGATTTGTTGCGGGGTATAAAATTCCCCCGCTTTTTTTCCCGAACCTGCGGCAAATTGCCCTATTAGGTATTCATAAGCATCGCCCAAAGTATCCGTGTCTGTGGAAAATTCTGCAATACCTTCGGCTATTTTTGTGATGATTTTGCACAGCTTTTTGTTTCGTTCTTCATAAGTCTTGCCAAGCTTTTCAGAATTAAGATTGATTTCCGAGAACAAGCCCTGAAAAGTGCTTTCAAAAGATTCGTTTTCGATGTATTTAAAGCCCTTTTCCAGTGTTTGCAACAGGTCATCGTTTTGCGTGCGTGCCATTTCTGCAATGTTGCTCCACAGATGTTCGGGTTGAATAACATAATGTACCTTGCGACGCATCTGTTTTTCAAATTCCACAATATCATCCGGATTTTGCTCATACCAAATGGCAAGCGGTATTCGTTTATCTTCTTTATTTAATTGCGGGTAATCCCTGCCCAGTTCTTTTTGTGCCGATTTCTCGTAATTATCCGACAGGTATCGCAAAAACAAAAACGACAGCATATAATCACGAAAATCATCCGCATTCATTGCCCCGCGCAGTTGGTCTGCTATCTTCCAAAGGGTTTTACCCAGTTCTTGTTGTTGTTTTTTTGTCATAATATTTTCATTTGTTAAATTTATCTTCTTTCCAATTTAACGGATTGTTTTTGATATATTCTGAAATTCGTTGAAACGATTTTTCATTTCGTATAATATGGTCGTAAAAACGGGATTGCCATTGAAAAACGGGATTTATTTTTCGGGCGTTTTTTGTTACACCAATTTTAAACCCACGTATTATTGACGCCAAATTTTTGGATTGTGGTCCAAATTGGTTTTTGGATTTGGTATCCCGTTGCGTATTGTATGGATTATCGCCAATGGCAATAATGGAATGGAAATGATTTGGCATAATCACGTATTCATACATTTGTAAATTCATATCCTGACGCATTTCGAATGTTTTTAACCATTCGTTTTCCACAATTTTACCGATTTCGGACAATTGCATTTTTCCATTATTAATTTCACCGAAAAAATGTTCCCTGTTTTTTGTACAAATTGTTACAAAATACGCCGCATTGGCACCGTAATCCCAATTTTGTAATCGTGTGGTTTCTATGCGGTATCTGTTTTTATATTTTTTCATTTTTTATCCCGATTAAAACGTTGTCATCGTTGTTGTTAATGTTGTTGTCATCATCGTCATCGTCATCGTCATCGTCATCGTCATCGTCATCGTCATCGTCATCGTCATCGTCATCGTCATCGTCATCGTCATCGTCATCGTCATCGTCATCGTCATCGTCATCGTAGAGACGCAATGCATTGCGTCTCTACCCATAACGGCATCCCCATAACGGCGTCCCCGTAACGGCGTCCCCGGGGGCATCATTGCCCAACCCGTTTCGTGATATTATCATATTTTATCATTTTATTATATTGAAATGCAATATAATATTGCATTGTTTTTTTATATTACAATTTAATTTATTTCCGGCGGAAATAAATTTTGCATCAATCCCTTTTTATGTTTTTCCAATTGTTCTATCATTTCCCCCTCTGCCGTGATTATTTCATCTACGGATGAAAGACAGGAAGCGATATTTTGTTGTTCGGGGGGTATAGGAACATTTATGCTCAATGTTTTCAATTGACTGGAATAAAGATGCACAACAGAAATGCCTTGTGCAATACGCGCAATATCCATTTTCTTTGCATTATTTAAATAATAAGATAAAAAAACTCCATTCATCTCTGTTTTGATTATATTTATATCACCCCCCAACGCAATTCCCTTTTTTAATATGCAAGATGCTGTTGCAATATCAATTTGCGTTTCACCAGATGAAGGAATAATTACATCATTAGGTTCACTTAAAACCAGGCTTTTAACATCTAAATCTGTATAAGAAAAAACATTTGTAATAGTTTCACTATAATGCGTATAAAGCTCACCATATCTAATACAAGGAGTTTTCCCATTTTTAGTAATTTCTGATTTAGATATTCCTTTTCCTTTTGAGAATGAAGCAACTTCCCCCAACTTCTTCTCCTCCCACTCCCCGCTATCCCTAAACTCCGGAAAGCGCCATTTGGGCACCTTTTCGCCTTCTTGCGGAAAAAGGTTTTGCATCAGTCCTTTTTTGTGTTGTTTGAGCAGTGCCAGTTTTTGCTTGTGGGCTTCTATCAATTCATCGAGATTGGAAAGGAATGAAGCGATTTTTTTTTGTTCGGGAATAGATGGAATTTTTAATACAAAATCACTTAAAACTTCCTTTGTTATCGTTTTAATTATTCCGCCAGGTGCCTTTTGTTTTTCAATCTCAAAAAGAAGGAATAGAATGTAAGCAAAAAATATTTTGTCTATTTCATTGTGAAACTTTTGAAATAATAGAAGTGTTCTATCTATATATGCATCATATTGCGTAATAGCAACTCTACCAATAGAACCTTGTATTGTAATGATTACTGTTCCTTTTTTAATAAATACACTTTGTTTTGCACCAAGTTTACTAATTTTTCTTTTTGTTGTGGGTTTTAAACGAAAATTATCATCTACATCATAGACTTGAATAAAAGGCATTCCATTTTTATCATCATACCATTCGGGAAGACCATAAGGTTGTGGAAAGCTACCTCTTCTAAATTTTGCAATATTTATTAGAGAATCTTCTTTCCATTCCCCGCTATCCTTAAACTCGGGAAAACGCAATTTTGGTATCAAATTATTTCTTTGCTTATCACTCATAATTTCTCAATAATATCCTTTGCATTCATATTCAACTTTGAAAAGGCAAACCATTTTTTTCCTGCATCTTTTAGTGAAGCACCAAAATGATATATGGTTTTACTGTCAATAATCAAAAAACGGTCGTGGGCGGTGGTTAGTTTTTTAAGTTTTATTTCTGGGTATTGAGCATTGTGTTTCTCAATATCGGTTTGCAACTGCTTTGTTATCTTTTTGGTGTAAATAGTTGCAGCAACATTTTTCTTTCGTTTATCAAGCATTGCCAATACAGTTTCATCCACATAATTATCAATCAAAAGAATAGACTTTTTTGAGGATTTAATAATATCGGCAACCAGCAAATAGGCATCAAAAACTTGTCCGTTAAAGAAAATGCCTTGGTTGGGCGGCAAATTGGCTCTTATTTGCAGGTCGATACCTTCCACTTTTTCGGTAAGTTTCTGCACATTGTCTTCTATACGGTTCATCCGGTTATTAAGGGCATAGCCTTTAAGCAGATAGTCTTTGAGAATTTTATTAGCCCAAATACGGAATTGTGTACCACGAATTGAGTTAACTCTATATCCAATTGATATAATCATATCAAGGTTATAATAAGTAATTTCTCTTGTAACGGTTCGATTTCCTTCTTTTCGAACTGTTCGGAATTTCCGAACAGTTGCTTCCTGTGTGAGTTCTCCGGTTTGAAATATATGTTTGATATGCTCGCTAATATTGGATTTACTACTATCAAACAAGGAAACTATTTGTGCTTGTGTCAGCCAAATAGTATCTTCGTCAATTCTTACTTTAATTTGTTGAGCAAGTTCTTCTGTCTGATATATTACAATTTCGTTTTTCATAATTCTACTCATACGCTTTTAATCCTGAAATTTCACGCCCGCCGGACAGTTTTTTTAACAGCGGAACTAAATCTTCCATTAATGCCAATTCTTTTACTCTTCGGGCTTTCCAACCCAAATCCAAAGGTTCTAATAAATCGGTCAGTTTTTCACCGTCAAAAATCATACGGTCGATAATCTTTTCTACAAAAACTTTTAAATCTGCCGTTTGCAAACCGTGTTTGCCTGCAATTTTTGCCAATTCTTTATTGTATTTTTCGACTTTAAAAACTTCATATCCCTTGCGTAAATCATCGGCATTTTGTCCTTGGCTCCAATCCAAACTATTGATATATTCAGTAAGGTCTTCCTCTTCGTCCATTAAATTTGAATTGGATTTCAGCAAGCCGATAATCTGTTCTTTGGTCATCTTATATTTTGACGGCTTTACCTGTTGTGTGCTGTCGGCTATCAGGTTCATTATATAATCGTAATCGATAATAGCCGAAGCAAACAAGACAAATTCAAAATCCAATTCCTGTATTTCAGGCGGTGCATCGTCGCCTTCCTTTACTTGAATTTCACGAAGCTGTTTAGCGGTCTCCAAGTATGAACTTCTGAATTCCAGTAATTTATCGGTCGGCAAAATCTTTTCGACAAATTCTTTTTGTTCTTCGTCTAAATCGGTGTATTGGTCGAGCTGGGTTTTAAGTCGTTGTACTTCCTTAAAATTTTTGATAAATTCAATTTTTGCCATATCGCCTCGCAAATTATACACGGCTTCGGGTTCGTTTACCAAATCGTGTTCTTCCATAAAGATACCCAATTTTTCAACGGCTTCTTTGTATTTGTCAATCACAACAGGCGCAGGGTCAACCATCCAAATTTCTTGTGCTTTGTAGGCATTATCTTCACCGGAAAATAATACAACCGCTTGATTAACGGCATCTTGTTGCGAACGGAAATCCAAAATATTACCGTAAGGTTTGGTGTCGTTCAAAATGCGATTGGTTCGTGAAAAAGCTTGAATTAACCCGTGATATTTTAAGTTTTTATCTACATAAAGCGTGTTCAAATATTTGGAATCAAACCCGGTTAAAAGCATATCTACGACAATGGTCAAATCGATTTTCTTTTTATGCGGAACATCCGTATTGCTGTATTTTTGGTTTTTGATACGGCTTTGTACATCTTGATAGTATAAATCAAACTCATTGATACTGTGATTAGTACCGTATTGTTTGTTGTAATCGGCAATAATTTCTTCCAGTGCCTTTTTCTTTTCTTCCGGCTCTTGTTTGTTGTCCTCCTGTTCTTGTATTAAATCTTCCTGCAATTGCTTGATGTCAGCGGCGTTTTTTTGGCTTTGTTTATCGCCGTCTTTGGCAATCAATTGTGCCGGCGGTGAAAATACACAGGCAATATTCAGTGGTTCAAAATCAGGGTTTTCCTCTGCTTTTTTCTTTTGAATTTCTTTAAAAAGACGGTAAAAGCTAATCGCATCATTGATAGAAGCCGTTGCCAAAATGGCGTTAAACTTTCGTTTGTTGGTGGCAGCATCGTGTTTATCTAAAATAGCTTCCACTACTGCCTGTTGTGCAAGCGGTTCGCCGGGCTTGGGGCTTTCTTCGCCTTTCCCTTTGTAATAATCAATATGAAACCGCAATACATTCTTATCGTCTATGGCGTGGGTGATGGTGTAAGAATGCAAAAGTTTTTCAAAAACCGCTTCGGTGGTTTTGTAGGTTTCAAAACGGTCTTCTCTGATTTTATAAGTTGCGTTTTCTTCAAAAATAGGTGTGCCGGTAAAGCCGAAAAGTTGTGCTTTTGGAAAGAACTCTTTGATAGCTTTGTGATTATCTCCGAACTGTGAACGGTGACACTCATCAAAAATAAAAACCATTCGTTTATCTTTGAGCGGTGCCAATCTGTCTTTGTAGGTAGAAATACCTCTTTCGATTTTTTTCTTATTTTGCTTACTGTTTTGGTCTAATGCCAATCCAAGTTTTTGAATGGTGGTTACAATCACCTTGTCGGAATAGTCGGTAGAAAGCAGTCGCCTTACCAAAGTTTCGGTATTGGTGTTTTCTTCCACACTGCCTTCTTGAAATTTGTTAAACTCTTCACGCGTTTGCCGGTCAAGGTCTTTTCTGTCCACCACAAACAAACATTTTTCAATCTCCGGGTTATCTTTTAGCAGGGTAGAAGCCTTGAAAGATGTCAGGGTTTTGCCGCTTCCCGTAGTATGCCAAATGTATCCGTTGCCTCTGTTTTGATCGATGCAGTCGATAATGGCTTTTACGGCATAAATTTGATACGGACGCATCACCAATATTTTTTGTTCGCTTTCCACCAAAACCATATATTTACTAATCATTTCGCCCAAAGTACATTTTGAGAGAAATTTTTCGGTAAAGTCGGTCAGGTGTGTGATTTTTTTGTTTTTATCATCGGCTAATTGATAAATCGGCAAAAACTGTTCATCGGCATTAAAAGCAAAATGTTGATTTTTATTGTTGGCAAAATAGTAAGTATTGGTAAGATTGCTGACGATAAACAATTGCATAAAACTCAACAAAGTATTGGTATATCCATTGCCGGGGTCGTTTTTATAATCCACAATTTGCTGCATCGCTTTCCGTGGCGACACATCCACTTTTTTCAGTTCTATTTGCACGATTGGCAAGCCGTTTATCAAAATAATCACATCATAGCGTTGAAAACTATTTTCGGTATTTATGCGCAATTGATTGATGACTTCGTATTCGTTTTTGCACCAATTCTTGATGTTCACCAAAGTATAATGTAAAGGTGTACCGTCTTCGCGTTCAAAATATTGCTTTTCGCGCAATTTTTTAGAAGCGGTAAAAACATCAGGTGTAACAATATCTTCCCGTAATCGTGCAAACTCATTGTCGATAAGGCGAACCCTGTTCAAAGATTCGAACTTTTCTCTGAAATTTTGTTCCAAAGTTTTCCTGTCAACAATATCGGGACGATACGTGTATTTCAGTTCCGACAACTGTTTAATGAAATTTTTTTCTATGGTATTTTCTTTTATCATCAATTTTCTTTCAATAAATCTTTTGGTTTGACATCTAATATTTTTGCAATTTTATAAAGCATTTCTAATCTTGGTTGCTGTCTGTTTTGGACGTATGCGTTTACCATATTGTAACTTTTGCTCGGCTTTTCAGCCAACCATTTTTGTTTAATTCCTTTTTCTTCAAGTACTTCTTTTATTCGATTCATTTCGCTTTACTCAATTCAAAAATATTTGCTAAAATATAAAAATTAATCTTTTATATCTCGTTTTTCAAGACAATTTTCACACATTGTACTTTTTGCATTTGCAATATCTGCTTGCACAAATATTCCAATATATTCATGAATTCCTAATTCGTAATTTATAGAAATAGATCCTATTGAGCTTGATTCTACATCCGCATACAAATTAAAAACAGTAAACTGTTCTGGAGTTTATCATACTTAGAAAAACAAATTATTAGCAATAATTCCAAATCAAATTGTACCCATTTTCTTATATTAACGGTAATTTAACCGTAAAATCCTTATCTGTCTCAATGATTTTCAACTCTTTCTCTGTTATAAAAGAATATCTTCTTTTTAAATTTTCAAGCCCTTGATTTGTTGAAATTACACCGTATCTCTTTTGTAAATTATTCTCAACTACAATATAGGAATTATCTATAAAAATCTTGATTGAAAGGGCTTTCTCATTCGAAATGGTATTGTGCTTAATCGCATTATCAACAATCATTTGAAGAGCCATCGACGGCAATTTGTGATCATAGTACTTCTCATCGACTTCTGTGGTGAAAATCAATTTATCTCCAAATCTCAGTTTTTGTAAATATACATATTTTTTCACAATATCCAGTTCACTTCCGACAGTCTTAATATCAGACTCTTTCAAGTCCAATGTATAACGCAGAAAATCAGACAAGACCTGAATATAGTTTGTAGCCTGTTTGTTTTCGTCAACAAGTGTGATTAAAGTATTTAGATTATTGAACAAAAAATGAGGGTTTATCTGATTTTTAAGTGCATCATACTCCGCTTTAATCCTCGCTTTTTCCAATACAAGTGATTTATTGAAGTTTTCTTTCCATTGGAAATAAAAAAATAATGCTTCGTGAAGACTGACCAAAAAAGAAACCAGAAGTACGATTATCGCGGTATTCCTAAACAATAATCCCAAATCCAGAGCTTCTTTATCTAGCAAAACAAAAATCCAAGATACGAGGAGATTCAAGCCTATAGTAAATATCAGCACAACGGGTATTTCCACCAAAACATGCTTTACAGGATGAATATGCCAAGGGTATTTGTTCCACAATTTGATAACGATATACCGGCATCCTAACCAGTTGATACCGGTGACAATAATAGTGGCAATGCAATTTACGCAATATTCGGGAGAGAATAAATCAAATTGACCGTTATTAAGAATGAAAGTCAATAGAAAGCCAACTACCGGAATACCCAATATCATCAATATTCTTTCCAGTTTGAAACCGGAGTATTTACCGGTAATTGTCTTTGTATTATCCATTTATTATTTCTCTTATTGCGAATATATTAAAATTATACCAAATGAAAACCTATATTACTGATAAATACATTATCAAAACTGTATCCTGTATAAAAACATAGGGAAAAATCCGGTCTGATAGCTTCTGCTCACACCCTTTGATCTTGGGTTGTATTGCTCTGAATATATATTTTTATTGTCCGTGAGATTTTGCAAATCCAAAGCCCATTCCTGATTTATTTTTTTGCCATTTACTTTAAAACTAATCCTCAAGTCAGTCCTAAAGTAATCATCAAATTTATTTTCATATGCCTTGTCCCAATCATACTCCGTGAAATTTGTCTTAATAGATTTTTCAATATCAATAGGAATATATCTTTTCCCTCCGGCATATACCGTTCTGATAGATGCGGACAATGTCTTATTCTTTCCAATATTAAACTCATATCCTCCTAAAAGATTAGCAACAAAATTTCCATTGAATGCAGTATTTCTAATCACCCCTTCATAATCCTTATACTTTGATTCAAATAATGACAAT
>JALVEE010000308.1 GCA_027008645.1 Saprospiraceae bacterium | reverse complement strand
GTAAATCAACTATTCCTACAATTAAAAAATATGTAGTGTACCACTAATTTTTTAACACGCTAATAAACAGCTGGTTGTATTTCATAATGCCCAAGTTGGGTTAAGAATTTTAAAAAATGATTTAAAAATCTATTTATCACTTTTGGAATACTTGCTTTTATACAAGGTGTAATAGTAGAACAAGTGAAAGCTCAGACAGATTTAGGAAAAGTATGTTATACAGAGGTATTAGATTATCTTGATGCAAATAAATTGAAAGTATGAGAGACAGTTATTTGGACTGGTAAAGAGGATGGAGATATTGCACATATAACAGCATGATCTGTTGATAATGTCGCTCTTATTAAAAATGGAACTGATGTGGGTGATGACACTGCAATTGATGAAGATGATAATATGAAAGTAGAATGACTTGTTGTGTGATGGGATGTATGAGAGTCAGCTTGAACATGCTGAACTCAATCAGCTGTGGGTGTAGAAGTAATTGCAGCTATACCTCTAAAGATCATTAAATTTGAGGGGAGATATAACAAAGAAATGGAGGTAATGGTTATCGAATTGACTTCTGTGAATCGTATAAATGTTGAATATATAGACTTAGAAGTGTCAAGAGATGGAGCGTATTTTGAAAGTATAGAGGATGTATATTTTGATTCGCCTAATAATTATAGCGAAGAGATAATCAAGTTTGAAGTATCTATAAAAGATATCAAGAAGATATTGGGAGACCCAAAAGTTGGGAAACCATATTATTTTAGGATGAGGATTAATGATTTGGATGGTGCTTTTGATTATTCATCAGTTATATCAATTATGATTGGTAATGAAGAATATGTAAATCTATACTCTAATCCCATAAAAGATAATATCAATATAATATCTTCCAAAGAAACAGTTTTGAAAGTATATAATCAAATGGGTATTTGCGTAAGGAAATTGATGGTTCGTAGTGGTGAAAACATAATTGACTTATCGTATTTAAGCAAAGGAATCTATATTCTCAGAAGCAAAGAAGGATTAATAAATAAAATTGTGAAGCAATAGAGAAAGGGTACTATTTATTATTAGATTCTGAGCATTATTACCATAAGTGTACACATAAATTGAATTGTATGTTAGTAATAAGTAGTAGAGAATTTAGACAAAATCAGCGTATGTATTTTGACAAAGCAGATGAAGGAGAGCAGATTATTGTTCAGCGAGGAAAAGATAAATAGTATGCTTTAACTCCAATTAGAGAACAAGATATGTACTTTAATGAAGAGATGGTTAAAAGAATAAAGGAGAGTGTTGAACAAGCACGTAATGGTGAGTATATCGAAATATCCTCATCGGAAGAAATTAAGGAACTCCTGGGTTTATGAGAGAGAGCAAAACCACGACAGTGGTTTAATATGATTAGCCCCGTATGAAATGCGGGGGTAAATGTGAGCGTGGAAATGAACGCCGTAAGGTGTTCAATAAATCCAATAAACACCAATTGTTTCAATCGATGTATTACATTCAACTCCATTCGGAGTTGTAACCCTCTCACTCATTTACCACCGGTTTCACCGATGGTTATTCACATTTATCCCCTTCGGGGAATTTCCGTTTTCCCATATAATATCAATATTTGAACGATATATAAAATGAAATACACGGGTTAAGATAAAAAGTTGGGGGAATTAAAAGATGTATTTCCATATTGAATAAATAAACCGTATTTTCATTTTTTGTCTTGATACAAAAAACGAAACAAAAAAAATCAAGACTGTATTCATTTTTTAACGCTCTAAAAGAAGCTAAAATACTAAATGAATTAAACTCACTCGACTTCGTCAGAGTTCAAACAGTAATTCATTTTTAACGTATT
>JALVEE010000307.1 GCA_027008645.1 Saprospiraceae bacterium | reverse complement strand
CACGACAAATTCTTTAAATCATTTATTTAGTGTTTGCCCGAAAACAGACAATTTTTGAAATTCTGATAATTTTTTGCTTAGATTTTGATTTTTTTGCAATGATTTGATGCCTTAGTATCAATCACTTGTGAAAAAGTCAAAAGATGACAAAAAGAATCAATTTCAAATTTGATGTGTTTTCGGGCAGACACTAATTATAAAAAAGAGAATGCTGTCGATTTTCTTAAAACATTCTTGCCTGAAAAGTTATCGAATATTATAGATTTTCAATCCCTCATTATTGAAAATTCAAGTTTTAAATGAACCTTTGAGTGAAATTTTTTCCGATGCGGTATTCAAATGCAAAATAAAAGACTGTGACAAAGAAATATTTATATCAATTCTGGTAGAACACAAAAGTTATCCTGATAAATATATTTCCGTTCAATTGTTGAACTATCTATCCGGTGCTTATGTGTCACAACTGAAAGAAACCGGCAATCTGGAACTTGTGGTGCCATTTATATATTATCACGGCAAAGAGAATTGGACATACAAACCCTTGTCAGAAGTTATTGATAATTTGCCCGATATATTAAAAGGGTATGCTCCTAATTTTAATACTGTATTTGTCGATTTGAATACAATGACAGAAAATGAACTGGAGAGTATTGATAATATAATATTACTTTCGGCACTTTTGATGCAAAAATTGAGTTTTAATAAAAAGCGGTTGTTATTAAAAATAATTGATATTATAACAATAATGGAATATTCGGATGTAGATGACAGGAACTTTTTAAGGAATTTATTTGTTTATTTTAACGAATTGGTGGATCTAAATATTGAGGAACTCAAAAAGATAATTAATTCTATACCACAAAAATCAAAACAGGAAATTATGACTACATATCAATTAATTAAGGAAGAAGGCAGAAAAGAAGGCATCAAAGAGGGCATCAAAGAGGGTATCAAAGAGGGTATCAAAGAAGGCAGAAAAGAAGGTGTTGAAAAGAAAACCGTTGATGTTGTATTGAGGGGATGGGAGAACGGTATTTCCATAGATATGCTTGCTAATATCACGGGATTAAGTGTGGAAAAAGTGAAAATGATTATCGAAAATAGATAATAACCGCATACAAAACATATTGTTTTGATTAAATTTCATTTCTTTCGGATACATAAAGTGAATTCATCAAAATATACGGATTAACATTTGGACAAAAAATCCCCTCACATATTATTTATTACAGACAATTTTCCACCTGAAGTCAATGCTCCGGCAACTCGTACTTACGAGCATTGCAAGGAATGGGTAAATGCAGGCAGCAAGGTCACCGTAATCACTTGCGCTCCCAATTTTCCCAAAGGAAAAGTTTTTGAAGGATATAAAAACAAACTATATCAAAAAGAGATTGTTGATGGCATAGATGTAATAAGAGTTTGGAGCTATATCACATCAAATGCCGGATTTTTCAAAAGGGTTTTGGATTATATCAGTTTTGCAAAAATGGCTTTCTTTGCCTCGTTTTTTGTTAGAAAAGTCGATGTGATTGTAGCTACTTCCCCTCAATTTTTCAGTGCAGTAAGCGGGTATTTTATTGCATTGTTCAAGAGAAAACCCTGGATAATGGAGGTCAGGGACATTTGGCCTGAATCCATTCGCGCTGTAGATGCAATGAAGGGTAGCAAAATCTTGGATTTTTTGGAAAAAGTTGAACTATTTCTTTATCGAAAGGCAACTAAAGTCGTTGTTGTAACAGATTCATTTAAAAGAAATATCACCGGACGTGGGATTAATCCGGATAAAATAGAAATAGTAAAAAACGGAGTTTATCTCGATAATTTCAAGGCTAAAGCAAAAGAAGATTACCTGTTG
>JALVEE010000306.1 GCA_027008645.1 Saprospiraceae bacterium | reverse complement strand
TGTCGCCAGACCAGGCCAAATATTTAGCAGACAATAAAACTAATGAACTGAATGAACTGGTCACTGACGAGGTTGTTCTTCTTGATATTGCAGAAAAAATTAATGAGGAGCTACATAAGGCATCTATAAACAAAGATTTAAGGGCAACTGTCATGTCATCTGTGTTATTAGCTATGGTTTCTGATACGTTGCCTAATTTTAATGCGTCACCGGATGTGTTTATAAAGGATATTAATAATAGAGCTGAAGATGTACTAATTGCTCATTCTAAAAGAGAATTTGCAGAATATATAGAACTTAGGTTGCCGCAAGAGGAAGCAGCAAAGGCAAAATATAAAGCGGCCGTGGTAAAAGTATTTTTCTTGTTGCGAAAGATAAACATCAAAGCCGCTATGGATAGTAGTCATGATTTATTGGGAAAATTCTATGAGGTCTTCCTAAAATATGGAAATGGGGCAAAGGATATTGGTATTGTTCTTACTCCAAGACATATCACAGAATTTGCTAGTAAGGTTCTAAAGGTGGATGCGAATGATTTAATATTCGACCCTGCTTGCGGCACTGGAGGATTTTTGGTAGCAGCTTATGATCGGGTGAGGCGGAATGAGCCAGATCAAGTAGAAATGTTTAAAAAACATCGGATATTCGGCATTGAACAGCAAGCAAATGTAGCGTCTCTTGCTATTGTTAACATGATATTTAGAGGCGACGGGAAAAATAATATTATAAATGGAGACTGTTTAGCAATAAATCTAAATAGAAAAATAAGGAATGGTGAGTTAAGTGCGAAGTATCAAAAAGAAGAGAGTGAAAGAAAGCCTGTAACTAAAGTTCTCATGAATCCACCGTTTGCGTTAAAAAGAGATGACGAACAAGAATTTACATTTATTGATCACGCATTAAAGCAGATGGTTGATGGCGGTCTTCTTCTATCGGTCATTCCTGTGTCCGTCATGTATTCTGGTGGAAAAGAGTTATCTTGGCGCAGACGAATGTTAGAAAAAAATACATTATTGTGTGTTATCAATTTTCCTAATGACCTTTTTTACCCGCAAGCATCTGTTGAGCCAATAATCGTTATAATAAAAAAGGGAATCCCGCATGAATCGGGCTCAAAAACTTTATTTGTTCGAATTACAGATGATGGTTTTATTAAATTAAAAAAACGTAGATTGCCTCATGGGCATACAAGTCAATTAGAGTTGCTTGAACCTGATATCACATCATTTATACATGGAGGTGAAACAAATGAAATCCCTGGTGTTATACAAGCAAAAAATATAGACTTAAACGACTCTCATTTAGAATTGATCCCCCAGAATTATCTAGATAATGAAGCTTTGGATAAAGAGAAACTAAGATCAGCTCTTGGATCCTTATATAGTGAACTTGTATTTCAGCAGATTCGAAGGGGGATCAAAAAATGAAGGTATCTGAATTGTATAATTTGCATGTCGCCAAATCTAAAAGTACAGATGATTATCTTCCTGGCGAGATACCATTTGTAACCAATACAGAATTAAATAATGGTGTGGTTTTATATGTAGAGCCATTTGAAGATGATCGGGTATTTAAGGGGCCTGCTATTTGCATTTCCGGCTTGGGGCACGCAACAATTCATTTAGGATATTTCTTGCCTAAAGGCAATGGTGGCGACTCTTGTACTATTTTAATCCCCAAAAGGAAACAGTCTGCTTTAGAGTTATTATATTATGCAGCACTATTCAATACTCTTCATAGCTGGAGATTTTCGTTTGGGCGGAAAGCAAGCAAGAGAAGAATTGAGAATTTAGAATTATCCCCTCTATATAGTGATTCGCCAATTAATATTGTTCAGGAAGTAGAAAAAAATAACTATCT
>JALVEE010000305.1 GCA_027008645.1 Saprospiraceae bacterium | reverse complement strand
AAGGAAAAATTACTTATATAACTCAGGAAAATACAAATCTTGCTTTCAATGTAATTAGAGGGATTAATAAAGACAATAACAATAACCTTTGGTTAGCTACCACAAAAGGCATTTCGATAATAGATTTAGATGATTTTGATCCCGGCAAACCAAAAATCAAAACCATTCAACCCAAACTCAATGATTCTAATTCTTTAAGTTTTGAAAATACGAGAAGTATATTTATTGATAATAAATATCGCATTTGGGTATCTACTTTTGGAGGAGGAATTTGTTTATTTACAGGAGATTTGGAGTCAAATAATTTTAGTTTTAAGCAATTTAGACAAAATGATTTAAAGAATAGTATAAGTTCGGACTTCACTTTTAATATATCGCAAGATGCAAATGGGAATTATTGGATAGCTACAAAAAACGGACTAAATAAACTGTCGGTCTCAAGGGATGGAAGATATAAATTTGATGTTTTTAATAAACAAAATAATTTATTAAATACGAGTACTGTTCTAACAACTTATCAGGATCATAATAATAGACTTATTTGGATTGGAAGTCATACCGGAATGTATAAATACGATATTGATAAGAAAACTTTCACTCAATATAGCCAAGAAGAAGGATTAACAAATGATGTAGTTTATAGTATATTGGAAGTTGATAATAAATATCTGTGGCTATCAACTAATACCGGAATATTTGAATTTGATAAAAAGAATGAATTATTTAGAAATTTCAATAGAGAAGATGGACTCCAAAGCTCAGAATTTAATCTAGGAGCGTTTTTCAAGGATAATGATACACTGTATTTTGGTGGAGTTAATGGAGTAAATTATTTTAATCCGGATGATATTAGCAGATTGTATTATGAAGGGAATTTGGTTTTTACTTCCTTGACTATTAAAGATAATGAAATTACACCTTCAGAACATAGTGATATACTGAATACAAACATAGTAGCAGCGGATAAAATTGAGCTGAACTATAATGATTTTCCGTGCTATTTAAGCTTTTCCGACCTACATTTCAGAAAGGAGAAAAGCAGTCGTTTTGAATATAGATTAATACCAAATGATAATAGTTGGAACGCTTTGAAAGGACGAAAAGAAATCCAATTATTGAATTTATCAGCCGGAAAATACAAATTGCAAGTACAAGGAAAATCAAATAATAAACATTGGGATAAAAAACCTTTGGAAATCGATATAATAGTTGCTGCCGCATGGTATAAAAGCAGTTGGGCATATATGATTTATTCACTATTACTAATCGGAATACTCTTCTTGTTCTACCGTTTCCAGATGGAGAAAAAATTGAACCGGCGAGAACTTTTTCGACTCCAAGAAGTAGCAAAAAAGAATATTATAATCAACAAAACTCTTGCTGAGAAAGAAGTTTTATTTAAGGAAATACATCATAGAGTTAAAAACAATTTGCAAGTTATTTCTTCGATACTTTCCCTACAAGAACGTTACTTAAAAAACCCAAAGGCAATTGCTGCAATTAGAGATAGTCAACATCGAATCGATGCTATTTCATTAATACATCAGAAATTATATACCGATGAAAATATTACTGCAATCAAAATAAAAGATTATATTGATGATTTGGCTTTTAGCATAATTGATTCTCTGGAAACCGGAGGTAAAAAGGTAAAATATAGCTCTAAAATCGAAAATATCTTATTAGAAGTTGATACGGTAACTCCTATCGGTTTAATTTTAAATGAGCTAATAATTAATAGTATAAAACATAATTCTAATACAGATAAATTGCATTTGCAAATAAATTTGAATAAAAAAGAAGATGTTTTAGTTCTTATTGTCTCAGATAATGGAACAGGAGTTCCTGAGGATTTTGATTTTACAAAAACCGATTCCTACGGTATGAAATTGATTCAATCTTTATCAAAAAAACTAAAAGCAGAGATAAAATTTAAGAATAAAAACGGTTTGGAAGTAGTTATTAATATACATAAATTTAAAGAAGTCTAAATGAAATGCGCCCAATGAAACGAACATAATTTTTATTAATTTTTTACAAAATAAATATTTTAAACAGATGAAAAATAAAGTAAAAATACTGATTGTTGAAGATGAGCCTTTAATAGCTGATGATATTGCTTTTTTGCTTGAAGACGAAGGGTATGATGTCGTTGGCAAAGCCATTGAAACGCAAGAAGCAGTAAGTATTATTGAATCAAAACAACCGGATATTATTTTACTGGATATTTCATTGGAAAATGATGATGAAGATGGTATTGACTTAGCTAATAAAATCAATAAAGAGTATCGAATTCCTTTTATATTTATCACATCTCATTCGGATAAATTGACGATTAATCGTGTAAAAAAAACCAATCCTTGTGGATTTATAGTAAAGCCTTTTAAACCTGCTGAAATAATTTCAACAGTTGCAATCGCCCATTATAAATCAAAAAATAAAACGGTTAATATTGCTAAATCAGAAGGCAACTTTTTCATTAAACAAGGACATGATCTCGTTAAAGTAAACCATGCTGACATCTTATTTATTAAAGCGGAAGACAACTATACATCAATAGTAACAGATAATAAAAAAATATTAGCTTCGCTGAACCTTAAAGCATTATCAGAAAAATTACCCAAGAATCAATTTATTAGAATTCACAGGTCTTACGTGATAAATATCACAAAAATCACGAGAATTTCTCATCGTTTTGTATATATAAATGATGCTGAAATTCCTATGGGAAAAGGTAATTTCAAAATGCTTCAGGAATTTATTATGACACTTTGAGTGTATTTAAACCTTATAGGTTTTTGAAACCTATAAGGACTATAAGGCCTATAAGGTTTGACACGAGGAGTAGAATAGCCCCTAACTTCAGTTAGGGGATTATGGAATTAACACAAATTACGGGTAAAGTGCGCTTTAGCGTACTTCTCAACACAAAAATATGGATTCATCTGGTATGGGCAACAAAAAAAAGGTGTATTTCATTTTTTCGCTTTTCCCATTCTTTGCCTCTGACTCCTAAAGGAGAATCAACCCGCAACGCGAAAAAATGAAATGCGCCCCAAAAAAAGAGAAAGATTATTATTTAGAGAAGAAGGGAAAATTTTATATAAAGATAATTCAGCAGCATTTTGCATGGCAAAGGGGATGTGGTGCATATTCTGTTAGTGGTTCCAAAATTGATATTGTGAAAAAATATATTAAAAATCAAGATAAGCACCATAATAGAAAATCATTTACAGATGAATATGAGGATTGGAAAAAAGAGTATGGGATTTTTGATGATTAATTATAAAGTACGCTGAAGCGCACTATGTAATAATGGCGTGTTACACATAATATCCCCAAATGAATTTGGGGGCTATTCTGATGTATTGGTGCCATAAAATTATTTGCCAAGGCAAAAAAATTCCCTCCAACCACTAAAAAATTGACTTTTACCATATAAATCTGTCGTTCACCAAATAAATTATTCTTGCAATGGATTATTATTTTATTTTGCATTTGTAAACTTTATTATGGTAAAAAATCTCTTCATATTATCACTTTTAGCTTTGGTTACATCTTGTAAGACGAATACGATTTATCTGGAGTCTAAGTTTATCCCTGGAAAAGAGTATTTGGAAACTACTATAATAATTACCGAAAAAGCCGATACTGCAATAGGATTATCAAGTAACTATGTAAAGCCAAATATTAATAGAGATACTTTAGTTGCTAAAAGTTTAATTAAAACAGGAGTAAAGAAAGTAAATAAATTTCCAATTTCTTATAGTGAATTGAATATTATGGAAACAAAGTATTCGGTAGATCAGATCTCTTATGGTTGGGTAAATGAGAATGGTATTGTAGATCTAGATTCTATAATGGTTCGCTATTTTGACCCTGATGAAAGTTGGAAAAATGAAGAACTCGAATTTAATGAATCTATTTTGAATACAAGGTTACCTTTTAGTGGTAAACTTTCAGTAGGTGATACTGTAAAAATAAAATCATTTAGAGATTTTTATATAGGATCTGATACATATTTTTTTGAACTTGAAATGGATGAAATACTTAAATTGGTTTACATTAAAGACGGAATTGCATATTTTAATATTCAATATGATTTTTCATTTTCGCCTGTTGACAGCAAGTATGATAGAAGGATTTCTTATATGGGTAAAGGGAAAGCAGAATTCGATATCAAAAACTCAATAATTACAAAATACACAAGAGACATGTTGATAGATTATACATATAAATATAATGGAAAGCTTTATGAAAGCTATTCAAAAAAGTATTACCAAGAAACTATTGAAATAAAGAATAAGTAAAAAACAAAATAAAACCATAAACATTATTTAAGAATAAACTAAAAGTATTTAAAATTAATAATTATGAAAACAACAACAAAAATTTTATTGGTACTAGTAGCTGCACTATTTATTCCAACATTGAGTTTTAGTCAATTCAATCTAAATAAGCTAAAAAATAGTGCGAAAAAAGGAATGAGCAAATTTACAAAAAAGAAAAGTAGTTCTTCAGAAAAAAGTGATGGATCTATTGCAAAAACAGCTGGAAATGATTACTATGTTTCACCTAAAGGAAGAGGGAGAGTCGGGTCAAAAGAAAAACCTGCGAAAGATTTGGCTGCTCTTATTAAGAAATTGAAAAAAGGTGATGTCATCCATATCGCTGCCGGAACATACATAGGAAAAGCAGGTTTAAGTTCTGATATAATATCAGTTCCTGTTAGTATAATTGGTGGTTATAGTACGGATTTTGCAACAAGAGATCCTTGGGGAAAATACAAGACAATAATGGCAGGAACTAATGAACTCAAGGCTGTAACGACAGAAAGAATTGGGATCAAAGCTCCAAGAATGTCAGGAGAACTTGTATTGGATGGTTTGATTATAGACAATGGTCCAAGAAATAGATTCAAAACGGATAAAAAATTGATGATTCTTCGCAAAGCTAATATGGAAAAGGGCGAAAACCCGACACCCGAGACACCGGGGATAAAAATATTAATCGGTAGTGACTCAAAGGTAACAATCAAAAACTGCGTTATTATGAACACTGCCCCAACCCAAGGAGCACTTGATGTTCAGATAGGAAAAAACAGTGTTGCATACATTGAAAACAATTTGATTATTAATAATACCGGAGAAGGGATAATGATGAAAACCAAGCATCATGGAAATGACGGATTACCAAAATTCTTTGTAAAGAACAATACAATTCTTTTCAATTGGAAGCATGATGCTTTTGCTTCTTATGGAGGAAACAGTATTATGATGGATGGCAATACGGAAGTATTTGCAGAAGATAATGTATTTGGATTTGGTGATTTTGGCGGTGTTAACAATATCAAACAATGTCAAAATCTGCTCCTTACCAATAATCTGTTTTTTGGGCACAAATCATACGACTACCAAGAATTTTCAGGAGGGTTAAAATTAGATGAAATGATAGATTATGCCGAATCAATCAATGAAAATTCAGATGGAAATTTTTCTAAGGAAGTCAAAATTCCTTTGAATAAGAAGTGGGCAGAAATATATTTTTCAAGAAAAATGTTGTCCAGAGCAGCTTTGGATGCATCGGTTAAAGCGTCAAATTCAGGAGCTAACCAACTAAGAGGAATGTTAGGTCTGCCTCTTCAAGCCGGAAGCACTAAAATGGATGCTGATGTATGGCTTCACAAAATGGAAGTGGATGATGCTGTCAAAGTCGGATATAAGAAATATGCCGGAAAAGGATGTGTTAAACCATAAATAATCTCATAATGAAGTTTTTTTAATAATCAAACGATGGCGCAAAGATTATTGAAGAGTATTTTGAAATTCTTTGCGTCTTTTTCACATTTTGTTTTATTTTTAAATGAAAAAATCTTATAATCATGAAAAAATCAGAATACATCTTTAACAATAATGCATTTATTAATGAAGGATTTTCTACAGGCACAATTACAAAAGCTGCTATGTATTTTACAAAGGAATATATTTATATTATACCAGATCTTAGTCAACAAATCTTAGGAAATAAAGAATACACAACAACCGAATATACAAATTCAGAAAGTTTCCTATTGGATTTAGAATCTAAAATCGATACAATATCTTCTAATGATTTTCATAAAATGATGAAAAGTTTTCTTCCCGAAAATCTAGTGAATGGTATAGTATCATTAGATAAATTCACTATCAGCACAGGATGGCTTACTGCCGGAATAAAACTTAAAACAAAGGGTGGGAAACTAAAAACAATAAGTTTGAAACCTAGAGCACAACTTAGTGAATTAAAAGCTTTTTACAATTTGTAGGAACTTTAGTTTAGAATTATGAGAAAAAAGAGATTGAATAAGAGGGAAAATAATATAATATACCAAGAAGGAAAATTTCCTCTTAGAGGCTTAATCTTTAATCTCCTTGCTGCAATATATTTCACATTTATAGCTCCAATAGTATCAAGAACTTCAATTGAAGCATTTACTACCAATAATACATTCAAATGGCTTGGGACATTTATAATAATAATTTCATTATTGGAGATTTATGCATTTCCAAAAAAGATGAAATTAGTAATGAAAATTGCCATTGACAATAAAAAAGATTTAGGTGCTCTTGCAGGATCTCTATGGTACTTTCATTTTGGGATTTCAGTTTTTTCGATGTTTTTTATATTTGATACTTTTGGTTGTAGTGAAGTTAGTATCAAAGAAGGTCTTTATCCAACTTGGTTTATTTTTTTAATATTTATTGTTTCGATAAAAGAGATACTACTATTGATTCCGTTATTTACTGAAAAGGCAATTGATGATTCTCAATATTTTAATCTAAAAAAAAGCGAGTGGTTTTATGACTTAGTATTAGTTCTCTATTCTTGGTTTGGATTAACAATCCTCTGGACAGGAACTCTATTGGGAGATAAAGATATGCACAAAGAAAACATAGGCGAGTATATTATTAATATAATTTTAGCAAGTACTTTGTTCTTAATGTACTATTTTCCTTTAAGAATCCCATATCTCGTAGAGGAAATTGCTTTGATAAAAACAAGGAAAGACAAAGCTTTATTTATATTTTCAATTTTGATTGTACTTGTGTCGGTGATATCTAAATTGTAATTTGAATTCTAAAACCGGCTTCAAATCACTCCTTTCAGTCGTGCTTTCGAGTCCTATGCTTTCCATTATTTAAAGAGAATCCAATCAGTCTTTTTTTGCAACGCCGCCCTCATCTTCCCTCACCAAACCTGAGCCAAAGTGTCTCCGACCTCTTGGCGAAATGTACTTTCCAATTCTCTAAGAGCTTAATCCCACAATATAGCCCTGATAAGCGAGCGTCTCTGACCTCGCTTCCCTACTCCTTGCCTTGCTCTACTGCTCAAACCGCATCTTTTTTAGCAGAAAATCTTGATTACATTGAACACCCTTCGGGGTTCTAATTCTTATTGTCATTTTTCCCATAGTTGCACTATGGGCTATTCACCTTAAACCACATTCGTGGTTTTTTAATGTATTTCTATAATTATCAATAATTCCAAACTTTGCACTTTTGCCTTTGTATTTACAATCCCCATTTTTCTTTTTTGTCCCTTTTTGCCCCAACCCTAAAGGGAG
>JALVEE010000304.1 GCA_027008645.1 Saprospiraceae bacterium | reverse complement strand
ATTTGATAATCGGTACTCACGCATTATTGAGTGATAAAGTAAAATTCAAAGATCTAGGGCTTTTGGTCTTGGATGAAGAACAAAAATTTGGTGTTGCGGCCAAAGAAAAACTGCGTAAATTTAAAGTAAATGTTGATACATTGACATTGACCGCTACTCCTATTCCAAGGACATTGCAGTTTTCATTGATGGGGTCAAGGGATATGTCTTTGATCAATACTCCCCCACCCAACCGACAACCAATTCACACGGAAAGACGTACTTTTAACGAAGAATTGATTGTCGAGGCTATCAATTATGAGATTGCAAGAGGGGGACAGGTATTTTTCATTCACAATAGGGTAAAAACACTAGATGAAGTAGCTTCAATCATAAAAAGATTGGTTCCGGATGCTAGAATAGTAATGGCACACGGTCAATTGGAAAGTAAAGAGCTGGAAAGGAAATTACTTGATTTTGTCGATTATAAATACGATGTTTTGGTAAGTACCAATATAATTGAAACCGGTCTTGATATTCCCAATGCCAACACGATGTTTATCAACAATGCCAACCAATTTGGATTGAGCGACTTGCATCAATTAAGAGGCAGAGTCGGCAGATCCAATAGAAAGGCATTTTGTTATTTGCTCTCACCTCCATTGTCTGTATTGACTCCGGAAGCAAGGAAAAGGCTAAAAACTCTGGAAGAATTCAATGAATTGGGCAGTGGGTTTAATATTGCTATGCGGGATTTGGACATAAGGGGAGCAGGAAATATACTTGGAGGAGAACAAAGCGGATTTATCACGGATATCGGATACGAAACCTATATGAAGATATTGGAAGAAGCAATCCAGGAATTGAAAGAAAGCGAATTTAAAAACCTGTATAAATCCGAACAAAAAAAGAATAGAGAATATGTCAGAGATGTGGAAGTGGATGTAGATTCTGAAATATTAATCCCTGATTTTTATGTAAAAGATATTCAGGAAAGGCTCAATCTTTACAGCCATTTGGTTAAAATAAAGGATGAAGAGGGCATCGAGAAGTTTAAAAAAGATTTGAAAGACAGGTTTGGAAAATTACCCCCTCAAATTGACAATTTATTTGAAGGATTAAGAGTTAAATGGATTTGTAAAAGATTAGGTTTTGAGAGATTTTCGCTCAAATCAAATAAAATGAGACTGTTTTTTATATCAAATCCACAGTCCTCATTCTATGATTCGGATATTTTTCAAAGTATAGTCCTATCAATAAATCAAGAAAAAAAATCAGGATATGTATTTAAACAAACATCTAAGCACTATATTCTGATCAAAGACAATGTCAGGTCGCTTAAAGGAGCAAGACTGCTATTGGTAAGGATAGATGGTAGGGTTGAAGAACTTATGTCTTGATACTCCGTTAGGGGTAATATGCGGGTACTATGAATATCGATTAACGAATGTCGATTAATGAATATCGATTAATGAATATCGATTAACGAATGTCGATTTTGGAATGTTGATTTGTCTTGTGTCTTGTCCTGAAATATCATTTGCCCCGTTAGGGGCATTATACGGGTAAAACCACAGATAATGGTGACTATAAATACCCCGTTAGGGGTAATATGTGAGTACTAAAAATATCGATTAACGAATGTCGATTAACGAATGTTGATTTTTGATTTTTGATTTTTGAAAGATTGAAGTTTGAATTATCATTTGCCCCGTTAGGGGCATTATATGGGTAAAACCACAGATAATGATGACTATAAATACCCCGTTAGGGGTAATATGTGGGTACTATGAATGTCGATTAACGAATATCGATTAACCCTGTGAAATAAATTTTTAATTTAGGCATTGCCTATTTCACAGGATAAACGAATGTAGATTTTTGATTTTTGAAAGATTGAAGTTTATTTTAAATAAAAATATGAAAAAACCGAATGTTGATATAATTTTACCTTGCTACAATCCGGAAAGTGATTGGGCAAAAAACGTCGTGAAATCATATCAAAATATTTTGGAAAATTCGGAGGTATGGACTCCTAATCTGATTATCGTAAATGATGGATCCACTAAGGGTATTAAGCAAGAAAACATAGATTATTTAAAAAACAATATTGGCAAATTTCATTGGATAAGTTATGAGCAAAACAGGGGAAAAGGATTTGCATTGAGAAAAGGTGTAAGCGAAAGTACGGCTGAATTTATAGTTTATACGGATATCGACTTCCCATATACTCAAGACAGCCTTGTCAATATGATAAATGAGTTGATTACCGGACAAAACGATGTATTGGCGGGTGAAAGAAGCAACAATTATTACGAGCACACTCCATTTGTAAGGAAAGTTATCTCGAAATTTTTGAAGAGAATCGTCAGAGGTTTTCTTAAAATAAATGTCTCAGATACTCAGGCAGGATTGAAAGGAATGAATAAAAAAGCCAAAACAGCATTCTTAGATACTACAATTGACAGATATCTTTTTGATATCGAATTTTTATGGTTGGCCGGGAAAAAATATAAAATTTCACCATTTCCTGTAAAACTAAAAGAAAATATAGTATTTTCAAGAATGAATTACAAAATACTATTGACAGAAGCCGTAAATTTTGTCAAGTTTTTTGTCAAAACTTTAAAATAGAGCTAATAGATGAACAAAAAAGCATTATTATATGGTGTCTATACGATTGTTGCCGGGACTATACTCTATTTTGTTTTTTTACCTGTCATCCAGAACCCTGAGCACTATCTATTTGGAAATGGCGGAGATGGACTAAAAAATTATTTTACATTTATTGATTATGTACGAAACGGTAGTGGAACTCACTTTAGTGGGATGAATTATCCTTATGGGGAGCATGTGATATTTACCGATAGTCAACCTGCTTTTGCTTTCTTTTTTCATTGGATAAATCACAATATAATCAACATAGACAATAACTTGGTAGGGATATACAATCTGCTAATGATATTTTCGATTTTTCTTACCGGATTATTTATTTTGAAAATTCTGAATTTTCTAAAACTTCCCGGTTGGTATGCCATATCATTTTCTATTTTGATAATGTTTTTGTCACCACAGTTGTTGAGATTAAATGCACACTTCACCTTGTCATACGGATTTTTCATCCCTGCTATTTTGTATTATCTATTGCGAATATACGACAGGAATCGCAGACTAATTCACTACTTTGGTTTAGGATTTATTTTTTTATTATCATCATTTACACATCTGTATTTTTTGGCGATTAATTTGATGTTGATATTTGTATTTTCATTTATCGCATTGATTTATTTCAAAAAGAAAATTCTTAGTACTTGGCTCAAGGTCATAGGTTTGACAAGCTCTTTAGCGGTATTTGTTTTGTTATTTATACGCTTGACAGATAATATTGCAGACAGACCGGTTAAACCGTGGGGAATCGATTACTACAACGCAAGTTTTGAGAGCATTTTTCTGCCGAATACCGGATTTTTGTATAATCTTTTGAATGTAGGAAATCAAAAAAGCGAAGGAATCGCTTATGTAGGAGTTGTAGGTTTGCTTTTTGCTGTAATTTTTGGATTTTATCTGATTTATAACTTAATAAAAAAAGAATCCTGGTTAACTCTGCATTTTTCATCAAGCGAAATAACAAGAGAAAAATTATTGACAATTGTGTTACTTACAGGAATCGTTACCGTGCTTTATTCTACACATTTTTATCATAAGATAGATATTTTCGGTATTACAAATCATCTCGGAAGTTTTAGCCAGTTTAGGTCAATAGGTAGATTTGCTTGGATATTTTATTATACTTATACTATTTTCTTTACTTACTACATCTACAAATTTTTTGATTCACAACTGGAAAAAGGTAAAAGATACATAGCTTTTTCAACGCTAATTTTTGTTGTGGTTATTTGGAATAATGAAGCAAGACAAAATCTTTCAAAAGGAATTGAGCATATATTCAACCAAAACGATTTTCTTATTAACAAGGACAATATTTATGTGGATATCCTAAAAAAAGGCGGTAAAACCCCTGAAGATTTTCAGGCTATATTACAAATTCCCTATGTAATAATAGGCCCGGAAAAATGGGCAATTCACAGGGGAGGATGGACGCTTCGCCAGACTTTCAAATGTTCATTTCAGACGGGTTTGCCTATCATGGATTTTATGATGTCCAGATCATCATTGTCCCAGTCTTTGGATTTGGTGCAATTTTTGGGCACAATGCCAATAGAGCGTCCCAGATTGAAGCAAATGGATAATCGCCCTGTACTTATGATATATGATACAACCGAGGTTAGACCTCTCGAAAAACATATGCTCAGCAAGGGCAAACTCTTGGGAGAATACAAGGATTTAAAGCTTTTGGAATTGCCGGTTGATAGCCTGAAATCAAAGCTTGTGCCTCTATCAAAAAGGCTCTACAGTGATAAACCTAAAGGCGATTCTATTTATCTTGAAGGTAAAAAAGGATATTATTTTAGTGAGAATTTTGACAATATCAAATCTCCTTTGCACTTCAATGGAACAGGTTCTAAATTCTTTAAAAACGAAGAAATTATTTGTAAGAAAATTCCCATAGATACGCAATTTTATGAAATATCATTATGGTTATACTTTGATCCGGCTACCGTAAAAAGACCAATCATATACAATGAGTATTCCAAAGATGACAACAAGGGCAAACAAGAATTGCCAATAGATAATATCGTTGATACAAAAGGCTATTGGATAAGGCTAAAAACTATTGTGGATTCTGATATGAAACATTGTTTAAAAGTAGATGGAGAAGCTTATATCGATGCGATTTTAATCAGACCGGTAAATAGCCATTTGGTAGAGTGGAAAGACGGTAAAGTCTCTTATGACGGTTGTGAATTGTATAAATAAGCCGTAAATAATAGTAAAAAATCTTAGATTTTTTTGGTATAAAAATAATTTGTTCTAATTTCGCGGTTGAAAATGTGATAAAATATGTTTGATAATACAAAATATTGGTGGCTTCATACTTATTCGTTGACCGGGTAGGATGAGCATCATTTTGTATTCTAAAAAAGCTTATCGGAGTTCCCGGTAAGCTTTTTTTATTAAAACCTGTAAAAAAACACTTTGCAAATGAAGAAAAAATATAAAGCTGTATATAAAAGATACTCTTCGGATACATTGACACCTGTCGGGGTATTTTTGAAAATGAGAGATGAATTTTCGCAAGCACTTTTACTTGAGAGTTCTGATTACAATAGCAATAGAAACAGCTATACATTCATCGTATTGGAACCTCATTTGACTTTTATTGTCAAGGAAAATAATGTGATAATAGATGGGCAATCCAAGCAAATCGATAAGTCTGTTAATCTAAAAGCGATGCTAAAAGAGTTTATTTCATCGATAGAAGTAGAGCAAGAAGAACTGACGGAACAATTCAATGGTCTGTATGGATTCACCGGATTTGAAGCAGTCAAGTACTTCGATAATTTCAATTTTGTCAAAAACCAAAAAGTAGATAATATACCCGAAATGTATTATGGATTCTACAAATACATTATCGCTATCAATCACTTTAATGATGAATTAATCATCGTACAAAATGTAAAAGAGGGAGAAAAAGAAAATCTTACACTAATAGAAAATTTGATTTTTTCACAGAGACTTCCCGGATATAAATTTGAATTGACGGGTGAGGAAAAATCGATGATTGAAGATGAGGAATTTTTGGAATTGGTCGAAAAAGGTAAAAAGTATTGTAAACTCGGGGAGGTATTTCAGATAGTATTTTCAAGAAGATTTGAGCAAAATTTTCAAGGAGATGAATTCAATGTTTATAGAGCACTGCGTTCTATCAATCCGTCTCCCTATCTGTTTTACTTTGATTATGGAGACTTCAAATTATTCGGTTCTTCACCCGAAAGTCAGTTGGTCATCGCAAGAGGAAAAGCCACTCTCAACCCGATAGCCGGAACATATAAAAAGACAGGAATAGAAACAGAAGACGAGATTTTGGCAACAAAACTTAGCGAAGACCCTAAAGAAAATGCAGAACACACAATGCTTGTAGATTTGGCAAGAAATGATTTAAGTAGGAATTGTATCGATGTCAAGGTCGAAAAATATAAAGAAGTACAGCATTTTAGCCATGTACTTCATATTGTATCTGAGGTTACAGGTGAGATACAAAACAAGGAAGAAGCTATAGATATTTTTGCTTCTACTTTTCCGGCAGGCACATTGAGTGGCGCTCCAAAATATCGAGCACTTGAACTTATAAATAAAGATGAAAGATTTGACAGAAGCTTTTACGGTGGCACAATCGGAATTTTGAGTTTAACGGGAGATATCAATACGGCTATAACTATCAGATCTTTTCTAAGTCAGAATGGAAAATTGCAATATCAAGCGGGTGCGGGCATAGTTGTGGATTCCGTTCCACAAACAGAACTCAAAGAAGTAGATAATAAATTGGGCGCATTGCGTAAAGCGATGAAACTCGCAGAAAAATATTAAAAAAACGTGTACAAGAAAATACTAAATAAATGGGTGCATTTTATTTTTTAGCTTTGCGGGTTGATTCTCCTTTAGGAGTCAGAGGCAAAGAATGGGGAAAGCGAAAAAATTAAATCCACCTTTAATAAATTCAATAGACATAAGTAATAAATCAAATGGAAAAAATATTAATTTTAGACAACTACGACTCTTTTACCTACAATTTGGTTCAATATGTAGAGGAAATAACGGGAACTGAAGTCACTGTCAAAAGGAATGACGAAATATCAATTGAGGATGTAGATGATTTTGATACTATAATTCTCTCACCCGGTCCCGGGCTACCACAAGATGCAGGTATATTAATCGACCTTATAAAACAGTATGCAGAGAAGAAAAAAATATTGGGTGTTTGCCTCGGTCATCAAGCGATAGGAATGGCTTTTGGAGCGAATCTTTCTAATTTGGAGAGGGTTTATCACGGGGTAAAGACCGAGATAAAAGTTTTGGATACTGAGGATTTGATTTATCGCGACATCGATACAACTCCACAAGTAGGCAGGTATCATTCTTGGGTTATAGACCCTGCCACATTGGGAAATGATTTTAAGGTTACTGCTATCGCTGAAAATGATAATATCATGTCGATAAAGCACAAAAAATACGATGTTTGGGGTGTACAGTTCCACCCTGAAAGTATTATGACCGATGATGGAAAAAAGATGATTGAAAATTTTCTAAAACAATAAGATATTTACAATGAAACCGACATGATTATAATAATCTTTAGATTCACAAAAAAATGATTATTTTAATCATCAAAGGTTCCATGTGACAATATGAGAAAATAAAAAATAAACACATGAAAAAGATATTAGAGAAATTATTTAAGCATGTAAAACTGACCGAGGAAGAGGCAAAGGATATACTCGTAAGAATATCCTCGAGGGAATTTACCAATGCTCAAGTTATGGCTTTTATGGCAGTATATCAAATGAGACCGATTAGTGTAGATGAGTTGCGGGGATTCCGAAAAGCTTTACTGGAACTGTGTATAAAAGTGGATTTTTCAGAATTTGATACAATAGATATGTGTGGTACGGGGGGAGATGGCAAAAACACATTTAATATTTCCACTTTGGCGTCATTTATAGTCGCTGGTGC
>JALVEE010000303.1 GCA_027008645.1 Saprospiraceae bacterium | reverse complement strand
CATGAAAAAACATGGAATAATTATACTTTCACAGTATTTGATACAATTAATATTCAAGAATTGAATAGGCATTTTGTAAATTACATCAATTATGGTGGTTATCCCGAAGTATCCTTGTCGAAGGAAATACAAGCAAACCCGGGTAGGTATATAAAGAGTGATATTATTGACAAAGTTCTTTTGAGAGACTTACCGAGCTTATATGGAATACAAGATGTTCAAGAATTAAATTCCTTGTTTACAACAATTTCATTTAATACTGGAAATGAATTTTCTTATGATAGTTTAGCAGTCTCTTCCGGGGTTTCAAAAAATACAATAAAAAAGTATATTAGTTATCTTGAAGCAGCTTTTCTAATTAGAGTTGTTAATAGAATAGATCTAAGTGGAAAGAAATTTAAACGAGCGAATTATTTTAAAATCTACCTGACAAATTCATCATTAAGAAGTGCTTTGTTTTCTCCGATAGATAGTAATTCTGAAGTTATTGGGAATATGGTTGAAACAGCCATCTTCTCTCAATGGTTTCATAGATATTGGCATACACCATATTATGCAAGATGGAAAGGTGGTGAAGTAGATATTGTTAGTTTAACTTCAAATAATTTAAAACCTGCTTGGGCAGTTGAAATAAAATGGAGTAATAGGTATTACAAGAAGCCTAATGAATTAAAAAGTTTACTAAGTTTTTTGACACAAAATAAATTAAATAAAGCAATTGTTACTACAATTGATATTTCAGGAGAAAATGAAATAAAAAATAAAACTTTTGATTATATGCCATCAGCATTATATTGCTACACTATAGGAAGAAGAACTTTGGAATAAGTATCCTTTGCCTAATAAAATTCGGTAGTTTTTTTAATAATTTTACAGATTGCAGTATAACTACAAGATTGTAAACCAAATTTGATAAAGTATGAATCAACTTCTAAAAAAATATAAGCTAACAAAATCACAAATTAGCCATTTGAAAGAAGTAAGTTCAAATCTTGAGAAATATTCAAAAGATGTTCTGAAAAATCTTAGTAAGATTGAAGAACTTCTAAATTCTGGCATTACTGTTTCAGATTTTTCAGAGGCGGGGTTTGAAAGTTCAATCGAACTATTTCACGGCGTTGGTAGTTATGATTTAATTTGTGAGAACCTAATGCTTCATAATTCCTATAAAGAAGATGATTATGAGTTTACTACGATTTTTTCAAACTGGGATGATGCTTTATCAACAAGATTTAGTGTCCAAAGTGATGATAGTGAATCAATATGGGAAGAAAAAATATATGAGGAACATGAAGTAATCTTTTTTAAATGGTTTTGTAAGCTTTGGCATGAAAAAAGATTATATCGATTTCCAATAAACGCTGGAACACTTCAAAATAGTAGCGTAGAACAATTTGATTTGAATAGATGTATATGGGTGGATTTTTTACCAACTCAAGAAAGAGATTCTTTTGATACTGGAGAGGAGTATATTCATCTTTTTAATCGACCACTTTCTGATTTTGAAATTGAATCACGAATAAGAATTAAGTACACTTCAAAGTTTGTCACTTATTGGAGACATTTTAAAAATAACGATAATTATATTTCATTTGGGTTATATAATAATGAATATAGAATAATTGAACATGATGGAAATTTTGAAAATATAATTGAAATCGAGAGAGGTGTTTGTGAAAAAAGATTTTCAGTACTGTTAAAATGTAGTTCATTTACAACAAATAAAATCTTGGAAGGATATGAAGAGGTTAGAATTGATAACTGTCCTGGATTTGATGAAAACACATTAGATTTTGATACGATTGAATTTTTAGGGATTTCCAATTTGACAGAATTAGAATTGTCAAAGCTATATGAAAATATAGATTTTAAACTCC
>JALVEE010000302.1 GCA_027008645.1 Saprospiraceae bacterium | reverse complement strand
AGCGTTTTTCAATGCGAAATTAGTTAACCAAAAGCTTCTAAGTTTTTTATTTTTTCTATTGCTCTCGCTCATAACTATTTGTTTTCTTGTTCCATTTTTGTATCAACCAATTCTCCTTCAACGATGCTTCGCGCACCCTTTGTGATAAGTGTGTTACCTTCATTTAATCCTGAATTAATGACTGTCTTACCATCGTAATCTTCACCGATTTCGACATATTGTTTTGTCGCTTTATTACCCTCTTTTACTATCATTACAAATGGTTTTCCACTAATCTCGTATTGGATTAAATCGCTTGGGATAACTATAACATCATCTAAGGACAAGTCATTTATAAGTAGAATAGCGAGTAAATTTGGTTTTAGCATATTCTTGGGATTATTCATTTTAACTTCGATAGCAAAGGTTCTGTTTGCAGGATTAATAGTACTGCCTATACGTGAAATTTTATTTTTCGTTTCGTAGTTGATTGCAGGAAATTTTATATTGATAATATCACCTTGTTTTACCGATTTGAGATAAGATTCGGGAGCATCTGCGATTACTTTTATCTTGCGAGTATTCAATATAAGCATCAATGGATATCCGGGTGAAACGATCTCTCCGGGTTCAACTCTTTTGCTGTCAATTACTCCATAAGCAGGTGCGTAGATATTAGCTTTGCTCAATTGATGTTTTATGGATGCGATAGCTTTTTCCAATCTCTCTTTATTGTTTTTTGCGCTTAGATACTGCATTTCAGAACCTATATTTTGATCCCATAGCCTTTTTTGTCTTTCATAAACATCTTGAGCCAATTCATAAGATTTTTTTAATTCTTCCATTTTATTGCTGATATCGCTGACATCGAGTTTCGCAATTAATTGTCCTTTTCGCACTTTGTCACCATCATCGACATATACACCAACTAATCTTCCGGGTATTTCCGCACTCACTTTTATCACGTCATCCGATTGGACAGTGCCTTGGATCTCGGAAAATTTAGCAAATTTGGATTTTTTTACTTTAAGAACATCCACTACAGGTTTCCTTTTTAATTCAGGTTGAATACTGTCTATTTTATTCTGGATTTTTTTAATACTATTCTGCAATTTCAATACCTCATTTTTCTTTTCTTTGATAAGCGTTTGTAGGCTAGCCAAATCATCTGGAAGAACAGTTGTTTTTTCTTTTTTGCAAGAAATCACAAAAAGAATTATTATGATAATAACTGATAATACTTTATTCATTTGTTTATAATTTTTCATTTTTCTTAATTTGATTTTTACTATATGACTAATACCCTAATGCGGAGTACAATTTTATTTTTGCTACAAGTAAATCGTATTTTGCTTTCAAAACATTTGCTTGAGCTTGATACAAGCTTTGTTCTGCCTGAGTTAATTCAACACTAGAGCCAATTCCTTCTTTGTATTTGATTTTAGATGTATTGTATATCCTTTCGGCCAGATTCAAATTGGCTTCTCTTGATTTCAATCTTTTACTTGCGCTTGTGTATGCCAATTTTGCATTATTGACTTGCATATTGATGACGCTTTGAAATTTTTCTAAATCGTTTTCTGCCATTAGCAAAGACAGTTTTGCTCTTTGTATTTTTGCTTTTCGTCCGAAACCATCAAAAATATTCAATTTTACCGACAATCCTGCTAAAGAAGTAGGAAACCATTTCAGATCATCTTTGTTATTACCGACCATTTTTTGGCTGTAACTTCCAAAACCAACCAAGGTCGGTAGATATTGAGATTTGTATCTTTTTATATTTAGATTTTGCAATTCCAAACTTTTTTTAAGTGTCAAATAATCAGGCCTTTTATCAAGGTTTAAATTGTTGAATAGCTTGGAGTCTTCTATCGAATTGAGTATTTTATCGATATTGTCAGCAATCTCCAAGGAATCTTCAATAGGGTAGCCCATCGTCAATTTTAATACATTTTTTACTATTAGTTCTTGGTTTTTGATGTTTTCCCTTTCTACTTTTAAATTTTCAAGTGAAAGTACCAACCTGTCAACATCCAACTGCTCTACAAAACCCTCCTTGTACATCTGTTGCATCTCGTTTTTGAGCTTATCAAGGTTTGCTATATTTTTATCCAAAATATTGATGTTTTCATTGATAAGCAAAGCAGGCAAATAAGCCTCTTTTGTCTTATCTTTTACGGATTTGACTGTGGCCTCCATTTGTTGATTGGAAAAACTTTCATAAACCTTGGAAGTCTTTAAAGCGATGATGTACTCACCGCTAAAAAGTATAGAATTGAGATTAGCTCCTAATGTCAGATTGTGGTTTTGTCCGAATTTGGCTTCAAAAAACCTATCGGATGCCTGAGGTGGGGGATGATTGATTAATTGCTCTTGAGCTAAGACGCCATAAACTGAAGGGCTGATAAAATCAGGCAACAGTTGGGTGGGGATATCAAAAAAGTAATTGTAATCACCGCTGAATGACAACTTAGGCAGTCCTATTGCTCTGGTTTCAATTTTCTGCTGTTTTGCATCTTGAACTTTTAGTTTTGCATTGATAATCTCAGGACTATTTTTTGTGGCATACGTAATCGCATCTTCTATACTAAATGACTTTTTCTGCTGTCCAAAAGATAGATTGATGAATAATACGATGAAAAATACTATTTTTAAAAACTTCATATACTATTTATTAATTTAAATTTAAGTAATATTTTATTCCTTCAATTGACAAAATGCCATATATATGGTAGTCAAAAAATTGCTTAATCAACTCCTCGTGTTTCTCTTTCTTTAATTTGAAATTCGATAAATCCGAAAATAATTGAAGTTGAATAATATAAAATGCCGCTAATATATTAGGCTTTATTTCCTTTCTGTATAAGCCTTCTTTTATACCTCTTTCGAGATTTTGTTTTACTGCAAATAAAATATAATTATTGTGAAAATCATCAATCATCTTCCAGACTTCATTGTGATATTTTTTTAAATCTTGCAATACCGATTTATGAGAGTCTTTATACATCTGAATCATTGTCTTGGAAATATTGACCATAACATCAATCGCATTTTCAGATTCTCTGATATGTTTTTTTACCAGTAGTTTTTCGTCTTCAATATTTTTTTCTACCACCATTCGTACCAGATTGCTCTTATTTTCAAATAACTCATACAATGTCCTTTTTGACATTTTGAGTCTTTTGGCTATGTCATCCATTGTAATGGATTTTATACCGTGACTCATATATATCTTTGAGATCTTGTTGATAATCACCTGTCTGTCCATTTGCCTTGTTGATTTCTTAATGTTAAATGTTGCAAATGTATAATTAAATATCAGAAAACTTTAAACATTCTTAAAGTTTTCTGTATTTTTCAGATGAAATGAGCAAAATCGTCGATAAAATGAAAAAAAAATACATACTGTTTCCAAGGAGAAGGGGAGAGGGAGAGTGTTTAATGGATAGCATTTGCTATTAAGCTTTCGTATAGATTCTATAGATCAATCATAAACACATTCCTACAAGAGCTATACCAAACGACCAAGAATCATTTTCCCTCTCCTTTTACAATATTTTCAAAAATAATAATGTACTTTTTAAAAGGAGAGGGCAAAGGTGAGGAAAAAGCAGGAATGGATTTAGCGAAGCTGGGAACTGAGATAAAAGGTCTAAAAAATGTAAATTGAGAATATATTAAAGTGCAAATCTTGAATAATATAAAGGTGTAGTTATAAAATAAAATTCGTAATAATGAATTAAATTGATAGAAAAAACGTTATCTTTATGAGATAAAAATAGTAGAAATGAATATTCAAGCTGAAAAAATAAAACTGATAGAATGGTTATTAGATGTTGAAAATATTTCCGTCTTGAAAAAGGTTGCAGAAGTAAGAGCACATTCTGTAGAGAAAGGATTACCCAAACTAAGTATTGAAGATTTACAGACGAGAGCTCTAGATTCAGAAGATGCCATAAAAAATGGTAATCTCACTACTTTTGATGAATTAAAAGATGAGATGAAAACTTGGTAATATGAATTTAGTTATTACTAATCCGGCTAAATCTAACCTAAATAAACTTTATAACTACTATAAAAATGAAATACGCCTATTGAAGGCGATACAATATATATTACAGATTTTTTTGATAGCTGCCAAAATCCTATTAAAATAAGAGGGTAATAAATTCTAGAGCTTATTTATTTTTGATATTTATTTAACCAAGTAAAACTACGTTATTTTCCTATCCTTTTTTACCTCAACCCCCAACCCCTTCTCCTTTTATACGTTAGCTTTTTATTAATACAAACTGTTTCAAAGGAGAAGGGGAGCGTGAGAGTGTTTAGTCTTTAGGAGAAGCTATTAATCTTTAGGAAGATTCATACCTACAAGAGCTGTTCCAAACGACCAAGCACCCTTTTCCCTCTCCTTATGTAACTAAGTATAGTTTTTTACTTAGACGCTAACATCCAAATATTAGCTATATCCAACGACCAAATGCAATATTCCCTCTCCTTTTACTTTGTATTCAACGAGATAGGAATGTATTATTAAAAGGAGAGGGCTAGTGTCAAGTCAAGCATACTCTTTCAGACCAAGTATTCGTTCTTTTTGCCGGTAACTGCATTAATAATTTCCACCATAGCTACGGCTATGATGAAAATTATATGCTTTGTTCTCGACAAAAATAACATCAACTTACCCGAAACATTACACTTGACTTGACACTAGGGTGAGGATAAAAAGGGGAGCTAATTTTTCCACCTATTTCTTACCCAGTACCATACAGGTTCTATTTGGAATATACAGGCGCAAATAATCTTTGTTTTCAAAAGAAGTGGTTTCGTACGTGATATTTTCATCGATTCTTGAATGCCCTATAAATTTTTTATTGTCTGAATTAAGAATAATGATATATTTGCCTTTATCTGTGATAAAACCATAATCAGTAAAGGATTTTGTTGGATTGAAATTAAAAACAAAAATGAAATCTCCTCTTTTGAAAATCAAAACCTGGTCAGCTTCATTGCTATTAATAAGTTCAATATTTGTTTGTAAGATATTATTGTTTCTTAATATATGTATTGTTTGCTTATTAAAAGCATTCAAGTAATAATATGCCAAACCTTTGTCTGCTGCGAGACTCCATTGCCTTCTGGCGTAGTTGTATGACCAATTGTTGCCTTCTCTGGGAAAATCAATCCACTCGGGATGTCCGAATTCATTGCCCATAAAATTCAAATAGCTGTTTTGGGCCGTTCCTGCTGTGATAAGTAAAATCATCTTGTGAAGTGCTAAAGCCCGTTGAACTTTCAAATTGAGATTAGAAATCGCCATATGATTATAAATATCCTTATCTGCCAGCCTGAAAAATATCGTTTTATCTCCGACTAATGCTTGGTCGTGTGATTCGGAGTAATTAATGACATTTTCATCCTCTCTTTTGTCAGTCAATCTATAAAAAATTTCACCTACACTCCACTCTTCATCTTTCCTCTCCTTAATAAGTTTAATCCAATAGTCAGGGACACCCATTGCCAATTTATAATCAAATCCAATTCCACCCTCAGTAATGGGTACTGCAATTCCGGGCATACCACTCATATCTTCTGCAACTGTAATCGCATCAGGTTTAATATCGTGAATCAATTTATTTGCCAAAATCAAATAAGTGATAGCATCTTCATCTTGATTATCATCGAAGTATTGTTCATAAGACACAAAATCGGTCTCTAAGCCATGATTGAGATATAGCATACTTGTTATTCCATCATATCTAAATCCGTCAAAATTGTATTCATCAATCCAAAACTTACAATTTGAAAGCAGAAAATGTAAAACTTCATTTTTTGAATAATCAAAGCATCTTGAGTCCCAAGCATCGTGATAACCTCTGTCTCCTTTGTGAAAAAACTGGTATTCTGTCCCATCGTATTTGCTGATACCTTCTATCTCGTTTTTTACTGCATGTGAGTGCACCAAATCCATTATCACACGGATATTGTTTTTATGTGCTTCATCAATAAGTGCTTTTAGTTCTTCGGGAGTGCCAAACCTTGATGAAACGGCAAAGAAACTAGAAACATGGTAGCCAAAAGAGCCATAATAAGGGTGTTCTTGGATAGCCATTAATTGGATTGTATCATATCCTGCTTTGATTATTTTGGGTAAAACCTCCTTTCTAAAAGAATTGAAACTGTTTACTTTTGGCTCTTCCGAAGACATGCCGACGTGTGCCTCGTAAACAAAAATACTTTCCTTTTTGTCCGGAGATTTGTATTTGAATTTATAAGATTTTCTTGGATTCCACACTTGCGAGTTGAATATCTTTGTTTCTTCATCTTGAACAACTCTTTTTGCATAGGCGGGTATCCTGTCGCCGCTACTTCCTTTCCATTTCACATGAAGACGGTACAAATCACCGTGTTTTAGCGTATTTTTATCTAGAATCAGTTCGAAATTTCCATTTTCTATTTTGTTTAATCTAAACTTTTCTACCGGTTTCCAATCTGAGAAGTCACCGATTAAATAGACTTCTTCTGCATTTGGCAGCCAATCCCTATATACCTGTTGATTATCGGAAATATGCAATCCGTAATGCAAATGTGCATTAGCAAAATCTGATAAATTTCTTTTGCCGGTTAGTTCTACTTCCTTCAGCAATGCATTTTGAAGTCTTTCTTCAATAATTTTGGAATAAGGTTTGAGGTATGGATCGTTTTTGATTATTTTTAGTTCCATCATTTCCTAGTATTTGAGACCCTTTCGACAACAGAAATAGTGGCAGCCGCTACACTAAGCGCCGGAGCGAGAAAAAAGCCCAGTACCGGAACCATTAATAGAAGAGTAAAGGGAATACCATTTCCTAGTGTGAGACCTTTATTGTCTCTCACAAAATTTATCCTTTCCCTTACATTGAAATATCTTTCCAATGCCCAATCAAAGTTGCCATATCCACCATAGAAAGCTTCAATAATAAAAGCAATAATAGGGATAAATGGTGTGATTATTGGGAAAAAGCCCAATATAAATAAGACTACAATCCATTTTAGTTCTTTAAAAACCAATCGAAGTGAAATGTGAATACCTCTTAGTACATCTTTTGTGAGTCTTGGAAAATTCAATACTGAATAGCCCGCTTTTTTACCTGTCAGATGCTCTTCGATCCGTTCGGATATGGGACCAAGAAAGGGGATGAATAAGATAAAAACAATATATTTGTATATAAATAGCCCCATTGCGACAACACTTGCTCCACTGATAAACTTAGCTATACCAACAATGTACTCACTTCCCCATTCAAAAGGATATAGCTTTATAATGGTTGCCGAAAATATCTCTACCATTGAAATGGAGAAAAATATCAAAGCTCCTCCAAAAAAAATGCTTAAAACTCCGGTAAGCAATACAAATTTCCAAAGCTTTAATTTGCTCATTAATCCAAAAGCCCTGAAATAATCTTTAATGCCTTTAAGTATATCGTTAATCATATTACAAAAATAAGTATTTATATCAAATTAACTCTAAAATGACGCATATATTACATTTTAGTTTTCCGATATTTTTGTTAGAAGTACCCAACAATTGTACTATTTTTCTCCATATTATATAAAATAATATATGTTTTTCTCAAAATTAGATAAAGTTTATTCTTTTTTTTAATATAATTTTGTGACAT
>JALVEE010000301.1 GCA_027008645.1 Saprospiraceae bacterium | reverse complement strand
AATCATAGATGTCTCCCACGGATTCCAATTTGCCCCTTCCGGCATAAAACTCTTTCATATCAGACAATTTTAAGCCTTTTCTTTCCAGATTCTTGTTCAAAAAACTCGGAATATCATGTATAATAATACCGTGTTTAGTTATGGGGTTTTCACCGGATAGAAATACAAAATTAACTTCTTGGTCTATCTCAAATACAGGAACTTTGGATTTGCAGGATAAAAGAGTAATTATGAAAAGCAGAAAAAATATTTTTTTCATTCCAATGTATTTATTATTATACGTAGAATATCAAAAAATATTTTCTAAGTTTAATTTTAAGGTTCTTTATTTTTTTTATGCAGATCGTCTAATCCTCTTTAGTATAATCGGTAAAAACAATCTTGATTTTAGTACCATCATGCGAATCAACTGACATTTTCCCTCCAAGCTGTGATGTTAATGCGGAAACCAATGTAGAACCAAATGAATTGTCTTTTATTTCAGTAGGGTCATAACCGGTTCCATTGTCTTGCATTTCAAAAATCAAATCATTGTTTTTTACAAAAATATTTATTTTTATACGACCCGATACATGGTCAGGGAAAGCATATTTCAAGCTATTTGTTATCAATTCATTTATGATTAATCCCAATGGAACCAATATATCGACATCTACATCAATATCCTCAACATTCAATTCCATCTTGATTCTATCTCCATCGATATTGTAAGTCAAAAACAATTCCTCAGTCAATTTCTCCAAATAGTCTTTAATACCAATCTCTGTCAAATTTTCCTTATTATATAGATTTTGATGTATTAAAGCCATTGATCTAACTCTCGTTTTTCCTTCATTAATCGCTTGAATAGCCATTTTGTCATCAATTGATCTACCTTGTAAGGTGAGCAAACTTGATATCAATTGCAAGTTGTTTTTTACCCTATGGTGAATTTCACGCATCAAAATCTCCTTGTCTTTTAGTGTTTTTGATATGATTTTCTTTTGGTTTCTGATTTTGGTATTCAAGCTAAATAAAACAAATAATAAAACAAGCAACAAGAAAAGTGCAATACCGGAAATGACTAGAATCGTTTTAAGATAAGATATTTTATTTTTTCCAATTGTATTTTGTTCATCAAGTAGCTTGATTTTAAGCGCTTTTTTCTCCCCTTGATATTTAGTCTCCAATTCTTCCAAAGAATATGCATTATTTGCTTTTCTCATTTCTTTACTCAGATTGTTGTATTCTTCCAAAGCTGATAATGCATCTTTGTAATACTTATTTCTCTTTGAGTATTTGTATTTTATCAGTAATAGACTCCTTTTCAAAGAGGGTTTTTGAATCGAATCAAATTTACTGTAAAGATAATTGAAGCTATTATTGAATTCTTTTTTAGACAAGGTTTTGGCGGATAATTTCAATTCCGTTAGTTGTAGTGAACTGTACATTCCGGTTTTATCAGATATGGATTTTTTAGTTTTATCAAATTCCAACAGGTCACGTTTATCAAGCTCAATACCTTTGTCCATTTTAGCATTGAGCAAGCCAATATTTATTATCGCCTTGTAATGTTTGCTGTAATATAAATCATTCAGACTGTCGGCTTTTTGGTAATAAGTCATAGCTTTATCTTGATTTTGATTATATAAACTAATGTCTCCCAGTAGAATCAGAGCAGTCATAGAAGATTTTCTCAGTTTCATTTTTTTTGCCAAAGCCAACTGTTTCAATGCGTATTTCTCGGATTTTACCATATTGCCAAGGTTGTAATAAACCAAGGCGAATCTATTCAAGAACATCGCTCTTTTATAGCTATCTTTTTTGGGCCTGAGATACTTTTCTCCCAATATCAAATAGTCAATTGCCAGATTCTGACTATCTACCACGTGGTATATTGAAGCCAAATCCAAACAGCTATAAGGCATACTTGAAGAGTCGTTATTAATTTTATCAATTTCTATTGACTTTTTATAAAAACCGATAGCAGAATCATAGTCTTGCCTATGGGAATATATTCTACCCAGATAATTGTAGCAGTTGGACTTGGTAAAATACCTTAAGGAATCAATACTAAGTATGTCTCTAATAATCACTTCAGAAGTATCAAGTCTTTTTTTCATCATCAAAAGGTTTACCAATGCGATTTTAGCATCGATATTTTCATCCTTCAGATTTCTGTTTTTTGTAAACTCAATAATTCTTTTAAAAGCTTTGATTGATTTTTTTAGATTACCACTGTGAGCTAATACTTCGCTATAATCAGTTAATATTTTAAGGTAATTGGAATCATCGATTTCTTCCAATTTTATCAGGCTTAAGGCCTTTTCATAATTCTTAATTGAAGTCTTATAGTCTCTTTCTTTAAATGCTTTTTTTGCATGTGATGTTAACTCATCAATTGTCTGTGCAAATGAAAAACTTAGTGAAATAAACAAAACAAAAACAGCTAATAATTTCTTCATTCCTTTTGTTTAAATATTTTCTTCAAAACTTTGGTTTTAGCATTTAACGGATTTGTATCCTTGATAGAATTCTCAATTTTATTATCGAGTTCAACAAAATCTTTTGATATCTTCCACAATAGCAAATTTTGCCTAACCGCAAGAGAGATAAACTTATTATTTGTTTCGTTCTTCATTCATTTTCTTTTTAAACCTAACTTCTCAGCAATCGTACAAAAATAGACAAAACATTTTTGTCCAATACCACCCAAATGGGTGAAATTTCAAAAAATATCTATATTTTCCCTGTAAAAGATAACTTCGACTTACAAGAAACATTACACATAGAGGGAAACTGAATATTTATTTCAGTATCTCTACTTCTTCGATTATATCTCCAATTTCTATCTTATCAATCACCTTTATGCCATCCACTACTTTGCCAAATACCGTATATCTTCCGTCCAAATGCGGAGCAGGAGCCAAGGTCACAAACCACTGTGTTGATTCCGTATCTTTTCCGGCAGAAGCCATACCTACTATCCCTGAGGAATTGTAGTTAAGCCGGGCGAACTCAGATCTTATTGTATAATTCAGACTACCGTATCCATCGCCTCTGGTACCACCGGTTTGAATAACAAAATTCGGCACAACCCGGTGGAATTTTTTCCCTTCGAAAAATTTGTCTTGTATCAATTTTACAAAATTAACTACAGATCCCGGTGATTCATTTTTATAAAGCTCTACTGTGAACTTCCCTTTATTGGTAGAAATACTTACTATTGGTTTAGTACCTAATTTATCAAATAGATTCCAATCAATCGGATTGTTATATTTGATTTTGTATGGTTTAAAAGTTTTATTCAACCATTTGTTTTCAAGTTTACCAATAGCATTATAAGCTTCAATATCTTTGGGTAATACCAACTTTTTTTTGCTTTCTGAGATAAAATCTAAATCTTCAAATTCGGGTTTGAAATCAATGACGGAATTATTCAATAGCTCTACAGCTGTAGCAATAAGGCCAACATCTCCCGAGTCAAAAGCCTCCAAAATAATTTTTTTGATATTTTCTTTGAACTTTTTAATTTTCCATTTTGACAATTTGAGTATTTCCGGCTTCCCAACCATTATAGCCAAAGCTTCCATTGAAGCTGTTCGAACTAAAACTTCAGGAGCTTTATACCCCAATTCATAAACCGGTTTAAAAGATTCTATATCTTCACCCAATGCTCTGATATATGCAGCTTTTTCAAAAGGATTTTCACTAATTGATATTTTCTTTTTCACATCCCAAACAGAAGCCGATTTGGTTTTACTAAAGTACCTTGGCACGAATTTTAGTATCGTAGCATATAGTTTTGATTTTACAATCCATGGCAAATTCTTTTTAGCTGTCTTTCTGTAAATCACAACATCATTAGGTTCTCCAAAATTGTAAAGGTAGTCTGCGGCAGTAAATGCTACTTTATTATTTTTATCTTCTAAAAATTTTATTACTGTTTCAGCAACATCTATGTATTCAAAATTTCCAAATGCTTTAAGGATATTTATTTTTACTGAATTACCGGTGTTTTCATTTTCCAAAACTTCTTTCAGTACTTTAAGGGACTCTTTATTTTGTGTCTTCCCCAAGGCAATAGCTAAATTCATCTTGATTACCGGGTTTTGCTCTTTCTCAAACATTTTATTCAATCTGAAAACATAGTTTTTCAAATCGTCTTTCTTCGCTCTGACCAAATAATATGAAGCCAATACTCTGATTTCTTTTGAATACATTTTACTGTCAACCAAATCTATTATTTTCTCCGTTCCTTCCGGTACGGATTTACCTCTCGTGATATACCTGTATAGTCCTTTGGTTTGACCCAAGATCAGTAGAGTATCAGTAGGCCGGTATCCCTTTATGGTAGCTAAAGATTTCAAATAGTTGTCATCACCAATCTTACCGATAGCCTCTAATATATTTTCATTAAAATGATTGTTTGGGTTCAATGTATCATATTTTCCAAAAACGGAAATCAAGCTATCCTGATAGTCCATATTACCAATCTGACCCAAAGCATATGCAGCTACTTCCCGTACTACGGAAACATCATCGTGAAGCCTTTCGGCTATCTGAGCTGAAACTGAATTGTCTTGAACTGAAGCCATTGCAAGTACAGAAGCATATCTATAAGTAGGATTATCTGCATAAAAGTACTGCTTCAGACTATCAGTCAATCTTTGATCCTGAAAATCAATAATTCTTCTGTAAACAGAGTCGGTTAAATCAATCTTTACATCTGTCAAAACCTCTTTCTTAGGAGGAACACAAGAAAAAACAGTCAATAAAATCGCAATTGACATTAAAAAAGATAGTTTGGGTATTAATCTCATGGTAGTATATTTAGCACTAAAATACTACAATAATAATACCAATAAGCATTATTTTTATAAAAACTATATAATATTTAGCAATTGGACAGGTGTTATTAGCTAAAATATTCTTTCATCCTATCAAAAAATCCCTTTCCTTGATGTTTTCCTTTCGGGTCAAAAGCTTCCATGTTTTTTAGGTTTTCTATAGCTTCTCTTTCTTCATTCGTAAGCTTTTTGGGAATCCAAACATTGACATTTACCAATTGATCTCCCCTCTGATAGCTATTCAAGACGGGAATACCTTTATTCTTTAACCTAAGCATTTTTCCAGCCGGTGTTCCCGCAGGAATATTTATTTTAACTTTTCCGGCTAAAGTAGGAATAGTTACATCTGTACCAAGTACTAAATCAGCGAAACTGAGATACAAATCATATATAATATTCTGTCCGTCACGCGTAAATTTATCATGGTGTTTTTCTTCGATATTGATGATTAAATCTCCATTCTGTCCGTGATTTTTACCCCTGTTTCCTTTTCCTCTCATCGATAATTGCATACCATCTTCAACTCCTGCCGGAATATTTATTTCAATCAAATCCTCCCCTTTTACCACGCCTTTTCCCCGGCATGAACTGCAATGTTCAGTTATTCTCTTTCCACTGCCACTACATGTTGGGCAAACACCTGTAGTTGCCATTTGGCCCAAAAAAGTATGCTGTACTTGCCTTACATATCCGGAGCCATGACATGTTTGACAAGTGCTAACAGAAGAGGGGTCTTTAGCACCGGATCCTCCACATACATCACAAGAAACATCTTTCTTTATTTTGATTTTCTTAGTCACTCCTTCTGCTATCTCTTCCAAAGATAAAGAAATCTTGATTCTGATATTAGAGCCTCTTTCACCACCGCTACTTCTACTTGACCGCCTACTACCTCCAAAGAAAGAATCAAACGGACTACCACCATCGCCAAAAACATCACCGAAATGCCTGAATATATCCTCCATACTCATTCCACCTGATCTAAATCCTCCATTATCACTCACCCCTGCATGACCAAACTGATCATATCTGGCTCTTTTTTCCGGATCTTTTAATACTTCATATGCTTCCGCAGCTTCTTTAAATTTATCTTCCGCAGATTTATCCCCCGGATTTCTATCAGGATGATATTTCAATGCCAATTTTCGATAAGCTTTCTTAATTGTTATCGAATCCGCATCTTTGGAAACTTCTAATACCTCGTAATAATCTCTTTTAGTCATTGTATCAAATTTATTTACCAACTACCACTTTTGGGTATCTGATGATTTTGTCTTTTAATTTATACCCTTTTTCAACAGTGTCGATGATTTTTCCTTTTTGGGATTCATCAGCAACAGGAACCTCGGCTATAGCTTCATGCTTTTCAGAATCAAATTCTTGACCTGTACTTTCTTCTGAGACCAATCCCTTTGACTCCAAAACCGAAAATAATTTATCATATACCAATTTAACGCCTTCAGTGAAATTTTCGGGTGAATTTTCATCTTCGTGCATCAATTTTGCTCTATCAAAATCGTCTAAGACGGGTAAAATAGCTTTCATAACTTCTTCGGAAGCCGTACTTATCAAATTCATATTCTCCTTTCTCATACGCTTCTTGAAATTTTCAAATTCGGCATATAAGCGTAAGTACTTATCTTCCAGTTCCTTGATCTGTTCGTCTTTTTCCTTTATTATCTCTTTGTATTTGAAAAAAGGAGATTTCCTTTTTTTATCTTTTCCTTTATTATTTTTTTTCTCTTCACTCATATTTTTTTTATTTTTTGTATCAGCCAAATAGTCATCCTTGGTGACCGCACGAAAATATACAATTTAAAAATTAATATGTTTTCTTGCAGACACTATTTATCTCAAAAAACTAAATCCTCTAATATATATCAATTATGTTGCCATTTATTGAAATACGTCACTTTGGCACATTTTTTATATCAATATTGAAAAAATTACACTTTATCAAGCTCAATTGTCAAAATAACAGTAAGTAAGAGACTTTAATCGTGAATAGCCGTAACTATGGTGGAAATTATTAATGCAGTTATCGGCAAAAAGAACGATTACTTGGCGTGAAAGAGTATGCTTGACATGACACTAGTGCTCCAAGAATGAAATATCTCCCATATTAAACGCAGGTATTTTTCTCTGAATCAAGGCTCTCAAACAGGAGTTATGCCGTAGTATAATGACTGTTTGAGCAACGAAGAGTCAGGGGAAAAGAGCGAGTTTATATGAGGAATTATTTTGTTCTTGGAGCACTAGATCGAATAATGATAGTACGCAGCACAAGCCCCCTCTGATGAAACCATAGGTGCGCCAAGTGGATTCTCCGGATTACATTCTTTACCAAAGGCGGGACATTCAACGGGTTTTTTTATCCCTTTCAATATTAAACCGGCAATACATTTATCGCTTTCTTTTGCTTTTTCAATGTCAATAGCAAACTTTATATTTGCATCAAAATCTCGATAATTACTATTGAGTTCGTAGCCCGAATTTGGAATATTACCTATTCCTCTCCAGGTTCTTTCACTTATTTCAAATGCCTCAAAAATCAATTTTCTTGCTGCCGGTGCACCATCCTCGGAAACGACTCTTTTATATGCATTTTCAACTTTGCTTTCTCCTTTTTCCAATAATTTTACTGCTTCTAAAATACCCATCAACATTTCCACAGGTTCAAATCCTGTAGCGACAATGGGTACATTGTATTTTTTTGCCAATGGGTAGTATTCGTTCAATCCCATTATTGCAGCGACATGACCCGCACCTAAGAATGCATCAATTCTCGTTTCTTCATCATCCATAATAGCTTCTATT
>JALVEE010000300.1 GCA_027008645.1 Saprospiraceae bacterium | reverse complement strand
GTTATCCTAAATGCACCTTCGATGCCCTGCTCGGGAAGATGCAAATCCACTATGGCATTTATGCTATAATTTTGCTTTTTTATCCACTCGGAGTGCAATGCCAATTTCATTGTCGATGTGCCATCGACCTCCTCAAATACCACTTCATTCCAATTCGTATCATTGATTTCATATTGATCCCTTTCACGTTGCTGATCACTTGTATAAGGGTCTTTATCATACAAGCCCATATAGGTATCGCCATTGCACGCTGTCTGTCCATATCCGGCATTTACAGTCTTATTTACTACGGCATAGTCAAGGAGTTGGACATCTTGAATAGGGACGGAGATGATGGGGAGGGTGGCAGCTGGCAAAAAAAAGACTTATCATTCGGCAAGAGGTGAGGACACCTTTGCCTTGGAGGAAATTTTGCAACAAGCCAGACGAGAAGAACTTACCAAAACCCCAACCAAACTCGGTACAAATAACAATTCACCATCGCCCAAATCTCCAATATTATGCCATCAACTCTTCCAAAACTTTCAGTTTTTTGTCTTAGTGGTCTTCTTTGAGCTCTTTGATTTTTTGTAACTTTCATATCTTGATTTTTTCACAGCTTCTTCATATTCTTCTATTTTATCTTTAAATCCATATTTATATAGATATTTATCGTTAAAGTAATGAGATGAGTACTCCACAACATCTCCTTCTAGAATTCTTTCTAAATCAATTAAAAAATTCTTGAAAATTTCCCTGTTCAGTCTTTGTACTTTTAGATAATCACTTTTATACTTTTCTCCTGCATCCTCAGTTTCCCAAATATTATAAATATCTGTGAATACATCGGCATATACAAATATACCAAATTCAATACATTTATTTCCTAAACCACCATATAAGCCTAAACTTCTTTCTATTTTCATATTGACTAGCTCTTCTTCTTTTAGAACATAAAATGGAGCATCAATATCAAGACCAAAATCCTATAAATGAGACTGCTCTCCCAAGCCTTTTCACTTTCAAACAAAATATTAAAAACTTCTTGCTGTTTATTATACCTGTCAATATTAAATGATACCATATATAAAATAAATTTTAAAAATTATGAATCAAAACATTTTGAATAGTCAAATTACTATATGATTTATCTACGATTTATAAACGCTTATATATTCGATTAAACGGTATTTTTTCACTTACATTCCGGTAAATCGCGAATATTTCTTTTTTGATATGCCTTCTTAGAACTAAAATAGTCTGAACTATTCAATAATTTTTTATCCGAATTATATTCTTCATATATGTTTTTTTTAAAATTATAGACTATTGAATCAATTTCTGGTAATGGCAATAAAACATAATAATCCTCGCAGTGTTTATACATAAAATCTTTCCATCTGAATAGTGACTCATATTTAACCATTTGGTTATTCACATAAACTTTTTTTGCTTTTTTCCAATATCGAACTTGCTTTTTTGAGGTCTTTGTGGATTGGAAACCTAACGTTATGCTGACAATATCAATTTTATTTACTTCAAAACCTTTCTTCCAATATATTGGCTTATTTGCAGACTTTCTATACTTAAAATAATCAAAATTAGCAATTATCAACAATACTGACATAAAGAACATCATCATTAATATTGGCTTTATTAAATCATTATTATTACTATGTCCTCTTCCTTCTCTCATATCTTTTAATCCCAACATTTTGGCAAATAACGCTTGTATTTAATGTTTAATGATTTTTCTATTATTAAGTTATTAGAAACAGTAAAAAGATTATCATCAATTCTATGCTCTAAAAACATTTTTTTTGGAGAAAATTGATAGATCACTGAATCAATATTTCCTCCGCTAAGAATATAATAAAAGTTATCACAATTTTTTATAACAAACTCCCCCTTATTGTATAATGAATCAGGGGCAATAGGAATATTATTGACATATACACGATCAATCCTACGCCATCGATCTCCGTGGTCGACTGTTTCACTCATATATTCATTATTTAATGCAAACGAAATAGTGTTAATTCCTCTATCTTTAAAACTTTTTATCCATCTTTTCTTAGCCTCAACTTGTAACCTCTCGCTTTCTAGAATGGTTTTTTTAGAGGGAGCAATTAAGTATAAAAAAAAATATATTCCCAAAAAAACTAGAATCATGTATAAAAATTCTTTAGGAATAAATGATAAAAATTTATTATTCATCTTTTTTCTTTAGAGCTTTTATAATTAATTCCGTCACTACATTTCCTACATTGCTAGCAATTCCAATTGGTGTAATAAAATCTACAAATTTAACCCATGCAATCAATATATCAAAAGGATTTCTATCTTTTGTTTCTTTAGCATTTGTTATTAAGCCCATATTTGCGACTGCTGGAGCATCAGCTTCTCCTTTTGTATATTTTAGTACCTTTGATGATTTCGCTGTTACTGCAAATAAAAACGATGGATCCGATATCCCTATAGAAGCACCGATAGAAGCTGAAATCCATTTTTGTTTATCTTTCAATTCTGAACCACTGGCATGTGGAATATTTATTTGATGTGTCAAACCAAATTTCAAACCTTTAGTTCCAGCATCTAAACCAAATAAAACATCGTATTTTCCCTCCAAATCTTTCGGATGAGGCTTATAATATTTACTGATGTGTCCATAATTAGCTACTATAACAAATTCACCAGAAATACTCCCCTCTATAGGATTCCATTTATTGGATTTCACCTTTTTCACTTACATTCCGGCAACCATTTTACATATCTTCTATGATATTTGCTTTTTTTGTAGAAATCGCTTGATTTATTTATAAGTTTCCCTTCAAAATATTCTTCATATTGGTCTTTCGGTGAAAACTTATATACTATCGAATCTATATCTTTATTTGTCAGCAAAGTATAATATTTACCGCAATGTTCCAAAATAAAATCTTCTTTTTTATATAATTTATCCGGTGCTGTCTTTTCCCTGTTAAGGTAGATGCTTTTTGCTTCTTTCCAATATCTCAATATATCCATGCTTTTACAAACTTTAGGTTTATCATCCATTGAAAATGAAATTACTTTTATATCCATTGTTTGGAATTTATATTTCCATTTTATCATATCCCTTGAAATCATCTTTTCTTTACAAGAATCCTTTCCTATTATTATAAAAACAATACTAAACAATATGAAAATCCCAGATGGAATATATATTTGCATTTTTTCTTGTTCTTTATCTCTAATCATAGTATTTAGATTCTAATCCCAGCATTTTGGAAGTTTATTTTTATACTTTACTAAATAGCCTCTATGAGGGATAACGATACCTGTATTTTCAAGTAATTTATATTTATTATACGTATATTTAAGGGGTTTGTTATAGGGAGAAAACTTACACACAATAGAATCTCCTCCACTATTATTATTTCTTGATGAATACATAAAAAACCAATTACTACAATGATAAATGAAAAAATCTTTGTAATTAACAAGTTTGTCTGGGATAGACAACTGATTATTAATATAAAATCGCTCCACCTTCCCATATTCCAGACCATAATTACCTGTTTGGAACAAATTAATATCATCATTGCTAATTACAACCGAAAATGATTTTATGTCATTATTTATAAATTCATTTTCCCATTTTATACGTTGTTTTTCCCTATATTCTTCTCTCTTTCTAATTTCCGGCTCTTTTATTACTATTCCAATGAATAAAATAAGTATAATAGTAATTGCCATCATAAAAATAATAGGTTTATTTTCTTTTTCAGTAATATCCAACATATTTTTTAATTTGTTGCTCTTCTTATGAGTTCCAAAATTGCATCACCTAAAATGCCAGCACTCAAATAACCAACCCCAAAAAATCTCAACCAAGCTATAGCCATATTAAAATACCCCCTTTTTGATGTTTCTTTTTCTTCTGTTAATAACCAATTATGCGCTGGATTTATTTTACTTGAATCAATTTTTGCCCATTTCCTTATAGCTGTTGACCTTATATTACCACTTAAAGTAGGAGTAAGTGATATCCCAAGCGAGACACCATATGTCCAAAACATCCATTTATTTTCATTTTCTATAGTACCACATTTAAGACAAGGAATATTCCACTGAGTTGTAACACCTAACTTTCCGATAGCTGATCCTCCTACATCTAATCCTGCTAATACATCATAATCCCCCTCTAAATCTTTTGGTCTAGGAGAATAAGCACCTCCATAATTACCTCCCAACACTACTTCAACGCTACCAGACAATGAGATATCCCATCCCATAGCTGGATAAATTTCACCATAAAAATATTCATAGGGATAATAAGCATATTTTCCATTTAAAAAAACAAGCCTTTGAAAACCTGATGAAATCCCAGCACCAACTCCTCCAACAAAATAACCACTTCCAGAAAGAGAATAACCTACAATATAAGCTTCTCCATCAAAAACCCCTCCAAAATCTATTGGCACATCTTCATCTATCGCAAAATTAATGGGTAAATCATCCATTTGAAATAAAGAATTATGTTTACCACGAAAAGTTATTCTTCCTTTATTAGATGTTTTTTTATTAAATTGCTAAAAAAAGATTGTTGTACATTATTAGCATCCCATACCCAAAAAAACACTTTATTCCTACTATCACTACCTTTATACAGTAAAGTCACAATAAGAAAATAATCATAATTCTGAACCTCTGCAACTTTTTTATATGCTTCATAATGCGCTTGTTGATTTACGTCCACAATTGCAAATCCTACTTTCATTCCATATGTTGTCAAATCCCATAATTTTTTTTCAATTTGATTTACCATACTATCAATTGTGATTTCTCCACCCCATTGAGCCCCAAGATTAACTTTTTCCCATGTTGTCGCTTTTGATATTGTAACATCATTATCTCTATCTTCTATTCCTGTAACATCTCTATAATCATCATCACAAACATCCCCTACACCATCGCCATCATCATCATCTTGATTCGGATTTAAACTAAAAGGACAATTATCCACTTCATTTAATACACCGTCACCATCAACATCAGGATTACTATTATACGTTACCGATTCAATTGGAAACAAAGGTATACATTCTTTCATTAATTTTACATAAAAAGCCTCATAATCAATATCAAACATACTGTCTTGTACTTCTTTCATATACTCATTGAACTTCACAAGTCCATTATATTCTGCAACATTAACAGTCACTATTCCATCAATTGTATTATTCATTTCAAATTCTACTCCGGCACGTATCCCTTCCTTTTCATATTCTTTCAGATCATTAAAAACTTGTACATTCGGCAATTTTAAATAAACCTTAAACCCCATTGCTTTTTTGTCAACAAATTGCTTCACAACTGCTATATATTGAGTATGTTGTTCAAGCTCTGTTTCTATACTTTGCAATTCCTTCTGCACATCCTCATTTCTCTTTGCCATATCTATAAATGACAAATCATAGGATAAGATCTGAAATAATGTATCATCATTATCAATTTCATCCACAATATCAACTAAATCACATAATGAATTTTTCATTTCCGGAGGATATAATTTTGTTCCAAAACCCGAAAATGATTTCATCATCTTATAACATGCAGTATCTAACTGCCCACTAACCCCCACACTTCCCATCAACATCAACACTCCAATAAATATCCTGAGAATACCTGCGTTAAGTAAATTTCTGATCTTCATTTTTTATATATTTACGTTTTTTAAAATAATATTTTTTTAGTACGGTTAAGTTGTATTTTATCGCTTTTCCTATTCTTCGCCTCTGACTCCTAAAGGAGAATCAACCCGCAATGCGAAAAAATGAAATGCACCCTATAGCTATCGTTAAAATTGCAGAATTGCCACGCTCTATCCGCCTCCCAAACCTATAAGGTTTCGCCCTGCTACTTGCCCTGCACTGCTGCTCAAACTGCTTCTTTTTGGGCACAAAATCCGGAATAACATTGAACACCATTCGGCGTTCTTTTTCTCCACTCCATCTATCCCATAGTTGCACTATGGGCTATTGACATTAAACCACATTCGTGGTTTTTGATTCTGATAAGCGAGCGTCTCTGACCTCGCTTCATCACGTCTCAAATCATCATTCCTTGTTCGATATTCAAAATCCCTCATTACACTTCGCTACAGCTTCCGCTACGCTTCAGCCTGAAACTTTCAAACTTCGAACTTGAAACATGAAACTCCAAAACATAAAACCTTCAAACACCAGATTTTAATCCGGCTTCAAAATCACTCCTTGCAGTCGCGCTTTCGAGTCCTAAGTTTTCCCTGAGAAGCGAGCGTCTTTGACCTCGATTCATCACTTCTAAAATCTTAAATCCTTGTTCGATATTCGATATTCAAAATCCCTCATTACACTTCGCTACAGCTTCCGCTATGCTTCAGCCTGAAACTTTCAAACTTGGAACTTGAAACATGAAACCTTCAAATAATCCGGCTTCAAAATCACTCCTTGCAGTCGCGCTTTTGAGTCCTGGGTTTTCCTTTATTTTATGAATATCAAATCAGTCATTCAATCACTTTTTTTTGCAACACTACCCTCTGACGGTATGAGAGGATGTGGAGTACACACATTTTATCGGATGCTATAAATAATTACCATAATTCCATTATTAAAATCATTCTCAAAATGCGATGGTCTATTAAAATCACTATGTAAGTATAAGGATATAAATTATTATTTTTCTTTTCTCTCACTATACTCTTCATTATCCTTGCACAGATAATATGGTATTTTATCGCTATTGAAAAGAATTAAATCATAGCTAGAAAAGTTTAAAATTTTCGAAAATGTATTTTTTTTAAATTTTTCAAGCCCTTCTTTTAACCATTTTCTATTTAATTCAGCAGCAGGTTTAAAATTAATTCTCACTGTATCATTTTTATCATTTTGATATCTTATAGTGTTTGTAAAAAAATTTGGAATTACTTCAAAATTCAACCATATTTCATCAGTAGGATCACTCTTATCTTTATCCCATAAATAAAAAGACGCACAATTTCGGAAAATTGATTTTCCTATTTCATCAGTTTTTTCATTATACCAATACATTTCCAAATCTATATGATTCTGAATGAAATTTAATTTTATATCACTATCTATAAATTGAGTGAATTTTTGATAATCTTTAAAATTCTTTGAATATTTTTTACTGTCATTCTTATTTGAAAAACCAACTAAACTACTTTCAATTCCAACTACAGGAAAAGAAGATTCAAATTCATTCCAAACTTTTTTTATAAAATCATTTTTAAATACACTCTTAAGTTTAGATTCTTGAAATTGAAACTCATAATCTACAGCTTCATATTTGAAAAAATAATTTTCATACGATTCAAAGAATTCCTTACTATATAAGTTAATCATTTTTTTGGGTTGTACTTTTAATTTTTACACTTCGGCAAATATTTCAAAAACTTTTTATTTTGCAAATTCCACCTAGGATAACAATCGCTCACAGTAATGTAAGGAGAATAATCCTTTTTCTTATAAACTTCAATTCGATCAATTGGGGGGAACTTAAACACTATTGAATCATCAACAGACTTTCTATACGAAAGAAAATAATACTTTCCACAAACTCTTTGAAAAAAATCATATTTCCTATATAAAGAATCACTTTTGATCAATAAATTGTTAACATATACTTTATCAACACCTGTCCAACCCAACCCTCTACGTCCTTTAATTCCATTATTTTCACCAGTTACCGTTATTGAAATAGTTCTAATCTTACGTTCAAAAAACTCAGTTTTCCAAACTCTAATTTTTCTATCTGTTTCTTCAAGCAATTCAAACTTATTCAATATTGCAAACACCCAAATCAATAAGGTAACAAAAACTGGAATTAAGCACATGTATTTTCTTCTCATCACCATTTTAAATTACTTTTTCACGACAAATACTTCGCAACAATCGGCATTCTTCTTCCCATTCCAAAAGCTTTTTTGCTTACTCTTAGTACCGGTGCCGTTTGATATCTTTTAAATTCATTGATATTTACTAGTCTTAGTACTCTTTGGACAAGTTTTTTGTCATACCCCATTGCTATTATTTCCTTTGGTCCTTTTCTTTTTTCGATATACTCAAACAGGATTTTATCCAGGATATCATAATCCGGTAAAGAATCACTGTCAAATTGGTTTGGTCTCAACTCTGCTGAGGGCGGTTTGTTGATAATATGACAAGGAATCACTATATCATCTCTATTGATATATCTGGCAACTTCATAAGCCTCGGTTTTGTAAATGTCGGCTATCACCGATAATCCTCCTGCCAAATCACCGTACAAAGTACCATATCCAACCGCCATTTCGCTTTTATTGGTAGTATTTAGCAATATATTCCCAAATTTATTGGAGTAACCCATCAATAGAGTTCCTCTTGTACGTGCTTGTATATTTTCTTCGGCAACATTGAAAGGAAGGTCTTTAAATAAAGGCTTTAGCTTGGAAGTAAATTCCTCATAGATATCTTCGATTTTTATTATTTCGTAGTCGATATCCAGATTATCGGCTAAGTCTATCGAATCAGAAATAGAATGCTTTGAGGAAAATTGTGAAGGCATCATAATTACAAATACATTTTCATTGCCCAATGCTTCTACAGCCAAGACAGTAGTCAAAGCAGAATCAAGTCCTCCCGAAAGACCAATAACGGCTTTTTTGAAACCGAGTTTTCCAAAATAATCTTTAACCCCAAGAACTAATGCATCGTGTATAAGTGCAATTTTGTCTTTTGCTTGTTCAATATTTTGCCCTTGTCTATTTACATCCTCAAGGTCAAAAATCTTTATTTCCTCTTTGAAATAACTCATTTCTTCATAGACTTTACCATTTGGCGACATCACAACCGATCCTCCATCGAATATCAATTCTGTTTGCGCTCCTACATGATTGATATAAAAGAATGGAATATTATACCTATCGACATTTGCTTTTAAGACTTTTAGCCTTGTTTTTGCTTGCTTATAATCAAATGGCGATGCGGAAACATTGATGACAAAATCAGGATTGAGTTTTATCACTTCATCCATTGGATTTATAGTATATAATGGATTCTCGTTTCCAAGATTCCAAAGATCCTCACAGACGTTAAGAGCAATCTTCTTCCCCTTAAACTCAACTACTCCCCATTCACTCGAAGGCTCAAAATACCGGTATTCATCAAAAATATCATAGGTAGGTAGAAGTGTTTTGTGTTGTCGTAATTTTTCCTCTCCATCGTACAAAAAGAAAACAGAATTATACAAATCTTTACCCTCGATTATCGGATTTTTTGTAGGTGAACCAACAACGATTGCAATATCCTTAGAAGCTTTTTTGAGTTTTTCTATACTCTTGTCCGCCCTGTTAATAAAATCATTGAATTCTAAAAAATCTCTTGGAGGGTAGCCACAAGTAGCCAATTCGGAAAAAGTTACAATATCTGCTCCTTGTTTTTTAGCAATATCTACGGCTTCCAACATTTTATCAGTATTCCCTTCAAAATCTCCAATTATATAATTGAGTTGTGCGATTGCTATTTTCATATATAAAATTTTTTCCCAAAATCCTAATCATAAAAATGTATTGGGGCAATTCATCATTATTATAAATGCTTTAATTAAAAGCACGAAATTAATTAAAACCTTTAATGTTTTCCAAACTTATTAGTTTTTTATTTTGTATTGGCAAGAAAACAGACAATTTTTAAAATATCTTCCTATTCCCCAAAGCACTCTACTGGCAAAAGGTCTCCTGACCTCTTTGCAAACATACTAAATCACCTTGATAAGTGAGCGTATCTGATCTCGCTTCAAAACTTTCAAATATTTTAATTATCAATCAAACGCTCAATATTTACTATTCCACGAAAAACTACACTTACAAAAAGTCTTCTAATATCTTAGCAAACACAACATATTTAAGCATTTATCCATTTAATACAAATCTGTTCTAAATAAAGCCATGATTTGCATTATTTCTACCTTTGTTTTATGGATTTTATTATCTTTAGGACTTCAATTTATAACAAAACTATTATAAGTTATGGGAGACGTATATATACTGATGTTAGTAGCTCTTGGATTGCTTGCAGTTATGGACTTGATTGTTGGTGTAAGCAATGATGCAGTTAATTTTCTGAATTCTGCTATTGGCTCCAAAGTTATCTCGATGCGCAATATTATGATTATCGCAAGTCTTGGAGTATTTGTTGGTGCCATTACTTCAAGTGGTATGATGGAAGTTGCAAGAAAGGGAATTTTTGTTCCCGAATATTTCTATTTCAATGAGATTATGTACATATTCATGGCAGTGATGATTACAGACATCATATTATTGGATACTTTCAATAGTTTTGGTATGCCTACCTCTACTACGGTTTCAATAGTGTTTGAGTTATTAGGGGCTGCTGTTGCCATGGCATTTATCAAGATATCTGCCAACGATTCAGAGACAATAGCGGATCTCTGGAAATACATCAATCACGAGAAAGCATTATTAATCATATTTGGGATATTGCTTTCGGTCATCGTGGCGTTTTCCGTTGGTGCTTTTGTTCAATGGGTATCACGGTTGATATTTTCATTTGATTTTGCTAAAAAACCGAGTTATGTTACTGCTCTTTTCGGTGGTTTTGCTATCACAGCTATTACGTATTTCATTATAATTAAAGGGCTCAAAGGCACTCCATTTTACGGTAATATAAAACATTTGATTATTGGAAATACTGCTCAAATAATAGCGATTTCATTTGTAATTTGGACACTGATTTCACAGTTTTTGATTAGCTTTTTCAAAGTGAATATCCTCAAACTTATTGTAGGTATTGGAACTTTTTCGATAGCTTTAGCATTCGCAGGCAATGATTTGGTCAACTTTATCGGTGTGCCGATAGCTGCATTAAATTCATATGAAGCGTGGCATGCCTCTGGGGAAGCGGCAAATCAGTTTTCAATGGGAATCTTAGGAAAAAAAGTTCCATCGAGTACTATGCTTCTATTGCTGGCAGGTGGTATAATGGTACTGACATTGTGGTTCTCCAAAAAAGCTAGGACAGTCATCGAAACAGGGATTAATCTATCGAGCCAAAATGAAGAGAAAGAAAAGTTTGAGCCCAATATAATGTCAAGATTTATTGTAAGACTCGGAATGGGAATTAATACCTTATTAACAAAAATAGTACCCCCAAAAACAATGAATTGGATTGGTTCAAGGTTTGAAGTTCAGAGTATATCCTTGCCTTTGGAGAAGACATATGATCTACCCGCATTTGACCTTGTAAGAGCTTCTGTCAATTTGATTGTAGCAGCTGTTTTGATATCGATTGGTACATCGTTTAAACTTCCATTATCTACAACATACGTTACTTTTATGGTCGCGATGGGTACATCACTTGCAGATAGAGCTTGGGGAAGAGAAAGTGCCGTTTATAGAATAGCCGGCGTTTTGAATATTATTGGAGGTTGGTTTTTTACCGCATTTTCAGCTTTTATAGGTTCTGCAATAATCCTTTATCTTATGCATTTAGGCGGAGCTGTAGTTGTTGCCATATTATTGTTGTTGGCTTTTTTGCTTATTGCAAGAAGTTATATCAAACATGCTAAAGAGGAGAAGAGTAAAAAATTGGACATTAAGAGAAAAAGGGCAGAATTATTGACAATAGGGGAAGTAATAGAGGAAAGTTCCGATCATATTTCCAAAGTTGTAAAACAGGTAAATAAACTGTACTCCAATGTTGTCAAAGATTTATCAAATCACGATTTGGACAAATTAAAAAAGACAAACAAGCATGTCAACAAACTTAACAAAGAAGTCTCTCAGTTGAAGGAAGAAGTTTTTGACTTTATCAAATCCTTAGATGATAGTTCTGTCGAAGCAAGTAGAGTATATATCCTTATTTTAGGTCATTTGCAAGACATATCACAATCCATAAGATATATATCCAAATCCAGTTATAACCACGTAAATAACAATCATAAAAACCTTAGAAAAGGACAAATTGAAGATTTGAGTTTAATCGATAAAGACTTGGATATCTTATTGTCGGATATTGAAGATATATTTAAAAATAGAGCATTCTATAGCATTAATAATGTGATATCAGAAAAACAAAAACTATTTGACCATGTATCTGAATCCATTGACAGACAAGTACAACGCATAAGAGGCAAAGAGGATTCAAGTAAAAAGAACACAATTTTGTATTTTGGTATTTTGGTAGAAACAAAAGATCTTATCGCAGCGATTATGAATTTGCTGGAGATGTATCAGGAATTTGATTTACAATTAAAAAAGACTACTTTACCACAATAATTATTGGAAATAAATTAACTGATCATTATGAGTTTATTAAAAAAATATGCTAAATTGCTTGTTAACTATTGTGTAGAAATAAATGAAGGGGAAAATTTATTTATCAGCAGTACTACATTAGCAGAACCACTTATTAAAGAGATCTATAGGGAAGCTGTAAGCAAGGGAGCAAATGTAGAGGTAAGTATGGCATTTCAAGAGAAAAGCCGTATTTTTTACAAACACGCTTCAGATGCACAGTTGGCTCATGTTTCGCCATTGTACAAATTGGCAATGGAAGAATACGATGGCTTCATAAATATCATGGCTCCTTTTAACCTCAATGAAACCCGTAATTCAGACAGCGAAAAGATGAGTAAACATCGCCAAGCTCTTGCTCCAGTCTTAAAATCATATTTTGAAAGAACAGCGACCAGAGAATTAAAAAGGAATACTTGCTTATTTCCAACTCAAGCAAGCGCGCAAGAAGCAGGAATGTCCTTGGAAGAATACGAAAATTTCGTATATAAGGCTTGCAATCTTTATGATGATAATCCTGCTGAAAGTTGGAGATCTGTAGGAAGATTTCAACAGCATATTGTGGATTTCCTCAACAAAAGAACTGATTTTATATACAAGGGAGAGGGTTTTGAGATTAGTTTCAATACAAAAGGTCGAAAGTGGATTAATTCCGATGGAAAAACAAATATGCCATCCGGTGAAGTTTATACCTCTCCGGTTGAAAATAGTGTAAATGGGACAATTCACTTCTCCTACCCGGGAATCTATATGGGTAATGAAGTTGAGGGGGTGACCTTGTGGGTAAAAGACGGTTATATTGAAAAATGGGAAGCCACCAAAGGTAAATCATTTTTGGATAAAATATTCGCGCTTGACGGAGCAAGACGTTTTGGAGAAGCGGCAATCGGTACAAACAACAATATTGACAGGATAACAAAAAATATACTTTTCGATGAAAAAATGGGAGGTTCTATCCACATGGCAATTGGACAATCATACCTGCAATGCGGAGGCAAAAACGAATCATCAATTCATTGGGATATGATTACGGACATGAGAAAAGGAGGTGAGATATATGCTGATGGAGAATTGGTATATGAGAATGGAGAGTTCTTGATTTAAATATTTTTTTTACAATCACAAAACATTTTTATTCATTAGGGCGTTTATAGCTGCTATGAAGCGTCGTATCAACCCGCGTCATTCACGGGTTTTCGTAAGTACGCTACATAAATTATTGCTTTTTTTGATTTTTTTATTGATTTAGTGCATTAAGATGTTGTGTTTGGCACGAAAATTGATATTCAATTATTTATAGTTTATAAAAATTTATAATATAAAAATTTGAATAATTGAAAATAAGTGATAGTTTTGCGGTTTATTTGAAGAAATTCAAATTCTGTCAGGAAAATATTCTGATAACCGATTTAAAAAATATTAATCCTATGAATAAAAAATCTGCAATCAATAGCAGTATTTTAATGCTATTGTTATACATATTATCTTTGGGTTCTCTTCGAGCAAATTCGACGGACAATACCAAATCAGTTTTTTCAGAAGATGAACTGAAGTGGAAAGTGATGAATCTCGGCAGGGACATTGACTTCAAATATACCCCTGAAGTCAAAAAATACATCAAAACATATACAAAGAATGGTAGAACCAGTTCCGAACTTATATTGGGTAAGGTTCCGGTTTATTTTCCTCAATTTGAAAAGCTAATAGAACAGAAAAATCTACCTAAAGAGTTGAGTGTTTTGGCAATCGTAGAGTCACATCTCAACGTCAATGCATATTCCAAAGCGGGAGCTGCCGGCCTTTGGCAATTTATTAAAGGAACTGCCAAAAAGTATAATCTTGCGGTAAGAAGCAATTTTGACGAGAGATATGATGTAGAGAGATCTACAATTGCGGCATTGGATTATCTAAATGACTTACATACCGAATTTGGAGATTGGACTTTGGCTCTTGCTGCTTATAACTGCGGGGCAGGTAATGTACGTAAAGCGATTAGAAGATCAGGAGGGGTTAAAAATTTCTGGACGATCAAGAGATATCTCCCAAGAGAAACGAGAAATTATGTTCCGAAGTTTATTGCTATTTCATTTATGTTAGAGCATTATAGGGAATACAATTTACTTCCTCAAGTACCGGACAAATCTTTCTTTTCTACTGCCGAAGCAAGAATATATAAGCATATGAATTTTCGTCAAATATCTGATATCACCGGTGTATCTCTTTCCATCATAAAAAAGATGAATAGCGCCTATAGAAGAAATTATATTCCTCTGAGTTCACACGGATATAAATTGGTACTGCCTAAAAATGCACTCTTTACTTTACTTGAATTTGAAGGATATAAAAAAGTAGAATTCGTCAAAGAGAATAATTTTGATTATTCAAAATACATGATTGGTAAGTTTTCAAGAGAAACAACCGCCTATCTATTGGGTAAAGAATATAGAATAGAAATTAATATAATGTCTCCGCTTAGGATGCAAGATGTATTTCATAATTCAATGGAAAGAAGGACGATTGAATTCAATATACCAAAACCGGTAGTGGCTAAGACAGAATCAAACAATTCCTTGTTTCACAAACTTAAAGCTGGTGAAACATTGGATGATGTAGCTATGAATTACGATAATGTTACAGCTATCGATATTATGCAATGGAATAGTATTAATATTAAGCATCCACCAAGAATAGGGACTCAATTAATAATCAAATCCGGTAAAGATTGATAAAGAAATATTTTACTGCAAATAAAAAAAGCCCGGAGAATATTGTCCGGGCTTATTTTTTGCGATTGATAAACTTTAGAATATATATCTCAATCCAAATTGCATCTGCCATCTTGATGCCAAACTAAAGTCATCTCTATATGTTGACTTCAAAGTAGTATCAAAACTATATGTAGGGTTACCATCTCCATCTACTGATACACCGATTGGTTGTGTATTGGTAGGATATTGTCTTACTCCCCAATTGGAGTTAATCAGATTACCTAAGTTCAATACATCAATACTCAACTGAATTGTATTTTTCTTACCACCTACCATTAGATTAAAGTCTTGCAATATCCTCATATCAATATCGGTAAACCAAGGATTAAGGCTTGCATACTTCTCAGCATACTTACCTCTCCTACTGCTCAAGTAAGAATCTTGGTCAATAAATAAATCGAGTGCATTTCTCTGTTCTTCGGCAGTAGAATTAGTTTCATCAAAATTCATCTTACTCAAATCTTCTTTGGTTGGCACATATATCAAATCATTCAACCCTGACCCATCGCTATTTATATCTCCTGAATAAGTATAACTGTACCTACCTCCTTGAGCAGCCTCAAAAAAGAATGCAATGGAAGTAGCCATCTTATCATGTGAATAACTGAATTTTTTATATGCAGATCCGACAACTCTGTGTTTGTTTCCATATCTGGAATAAGATAATACCGGCTCATTGACATCCCCGTATGCAGGATTTCTAGCAAATGCATCAGAAGATATTTCCGCAGGAATAGAACTAGCATCTTTTGAATCCAAATAGCTATATGCCAAACTCATAAACATTCCATTAGCCCAATGCTTTTGTATTTGGAACATCGCATTAAAAGTCTGTCCAACATTAGTATTTGTAAACACATAACCATTGACCGGTAAAGGAAATCCAAAACCGTTAAATACAGCTTTGTCGGCAGAAGTATAAATAGGTCTTTCATCTACACCTTTTAGTTTGCCGGTAGGCTCATTTAATCCCCAGTTTCTTACCATCATAGCATTAATATCTTTCGTATAAATCACATCAGCAGATAGAGTAAAATCACCCGGTAGCTTAGTATCAAGACCTATATTTGATCTCCATACCTGTGGAAATTGAAAATCAGGAGCTGTAGCACAGTAGAACCACCAATTTGGATTAGCAACTTGGTTTCCTATCCAGACAAAAGGGAATCTACCTGTAAAAGATCCTGTACCTCCTCTTATAATTGTAGATTTATCTCCTTTAACATCAAAGTTAAAACCGATTCTAGGTGAAAATAATAATTTTGCATCCGGCAACTTAGTATGATCAATTGTTGCCTTTGTTCCATCTGTATAGTACCACTCTATTTCAGGAGCATAACAACATTGCCTGTCAATATTCTCTTGGATTTTTTTAGGTGTATCAAAATAAAGTGCTTTATCCACTCTCAAACCTGCAGTAAGTGTAAATCTATCACTAACACTCCATTCATCTTGGATATATGCAGCAATTTGCCCCACATTTGTCTCAGCTAGAGCCCAACCTTGATAACCGGGAGTAATTGTATCCAAATCAACACCCATCTCACCATCTTCTCCATGTAAAATCTCAGCAGCATTTCTGGCAGCTTCGACACTTGCGTCAAAAGCTCCCGTATTGACAGAATCTACAAATGCATCAACACTTACAAAATCAGGAGCAAATACTCCCGGATATGTATTTAAATTGAAAGAATTATCAAATTGAAATTTCTCAAATGAAGCTCCTATGGTTAAAGTATGTTTTCCCAGATAGATATTGAAATTATCTGTTGCTTGGAAAACATCTTGATTTAATCTATTGTGAATGGAGAAAGGCTCAAAACCTGCAACTATGTATCTAATTCCGTCTTTAGCAATATTTATAGTAGGAAATGGCTTGGAAAATGGTGCTCTGGAATCTCTAAAAGCTGTATATCCAACTTGAAGGTTGTTAGCATAAGTGTTTCCTATAATTGACTTAAATTCTCCAATGAATGAATGTAATTTATTTCTTATTGCATATCCTGAATTTTTAAATTGAAGAGTGATAAAATCAGGTCCTCTTCGACCAATAGCTTCAGGATGAGCTGGCTTGTCTCTTGATGCATCCAAGAAGTTATATGCTAGTGAAAAAGAATGACTTTGATTAATATGCCAATCCAATTTCAGCATCGCTTTTTGATTATCAGTCCTGTGATTAAAGTTTTCATAAGGTCCGGTTTCATATCCGTATCTATCTTTCAATGCTTTTGATACTCTATCCAAATCAGAAGCTAATACTCTGGATACATTAGAACCATCCAAACCGTCTCTTTTTGCAACCCATTCAGTAGCCAAATCGCTTCTTCTTTCAATTTCGGCATTTGCAAAAAAGAATAATTTGTCCTTGATAATAGGTCCTCCAAGTGAAATCCCTGTTTGTAAATGTTGTAAATCTGCTTTGAATATATCGTTTCCTTTCACTTTAGCGCCTGTCAAATCCTGATTTCTAAAAAAACCAAAAGCCGTACCGTGAAATTCATTAGTTCCCGATTTTGTAACCGCATTTACAGCCGCTCCCACAAAACCTGCTTGTGTCACATCATATGGAGCAAGACTCACCTGAATTTGCTCAATGGCATCAAGTGATACCGGTTGCGCATTGGTTTGACTACCCGGTGTAGCGGCATCAAGTCCAAATGGATTATTGAAAATAGAACCGTCAAGAGTAAAATTGTTCATCTTGTTGTTTCTTCCTCCAAAAGAGCTACCGTCTGCTGAAGGATTTAACCTGTAGTAGTCAGAAGTCGATCTGGAAATCGTAGGTAATTTTGTAATAACTTCAGAAGTAATACTGGTTTCTGCTCCCGTTCTTTCATTATTAAGAATTGGATCTGATTTTCCGGTGATAGTTACACCCTCAAGCTGAACTCCCTTATCTGCCAATTTGAAACTCAATGATAATTTTTGTCCTAATTGTAGATAAATATTATCATAAGATTGTTTTTCGCTTCCAATATATGAAGCTTCAATAGTGTAAGGCCCACCAACCTTTAGATTAGGTAATGTAAATCTTCCGTCATTTCTCGTAGTAGTTCCTGAAAAGCTACCGGTCGGCTTGTGTATTGCTATCACATTTGCCCCGATTAGTGCTTCCCCTTTTGAATCGACAACAAGCCCTTGTATTGTCGCTGTTGTACTCACTTGCGCATTGATATTTATTGATATAAACAAAAATGCCAAACTCATAATAGAGTAAATAAATTTTCTCATAATTGTTGGTTTAGTTAATAAACAATATTGTTTTTCGAGTTGCAAATATATAAAAACTTGAATTCATATTATAAAATAATTTATATTAAAAATTTTTATATGATTTTCGCCAAGGCACTAAAAAAGCCTCAAAGAACACACAAAAAGACACTTGAATTTTCCCTCAGTGACTCTATATGCTTCCCTTTGAGGCCTTTTGAAACCAGAAACCCCACAGTACGCTTACACCATGCGGAATCTCACGGTATGCTTCGTTACTCGGAATCCCTCGGTATGCTTCGCTACTCGGGACTCCAGCTTCCGCTACGCTACAGCCTTGAACCCGAAATCCCGCAGTACGCTTACGCTATGCGGGACTTCCGCTACGCTACAGCCTTGAACCAGAAACCCGGAACCCTCTATTTATCCTGCAATGCAAATACTTTTCTGAGCAAATCGGTGGTTCTTGATCTAATATTAGTCCTTATATCAAATTCTTTTTTCTCTACCATTTTGAAGACTCCATCCAAAGCTCTGTTTGTAACGTAGTCATCGAGTTTTGGGTTCATCTTTTTTACAAATGGAATTCTATTGTATGCATTAACCGCATCTGCCCAATAATCCAATGCTCCGAATTTATTCAGAGACTGAACGATAACAGGATTAAATTCTTTGTATAATTTTGAATTTGTAGTCCTATGTAGATACTGTGTTGCAGCATTTTTGTCTCCCATCAATATATTTCTTACATCTTTGAAAGTCATCTGTTTTATTGCACTAACAAATATTGGCTTAGCTCTTTTTACTGCATCTTCCGCAGACCTGTTAAGTCTTTTTGTAATTTCCTCCTCCACACTGCTAAATCCGGGCACAACTCTAAGTTTCTCTACAACCTTTTGCGCATCGGCAGGAAGCAGTATTTTATACGGACTCTTATAAAACCCATCTGTTTTTGACAAATAACTCACTCCTGAACTTATTCCTTTATCCAAGGCTTGCTTAAGTCCATTTGATATATCGGTATTTGAAATACCTGCTTCACCGACAGAATCCATTACCCTCTGCAAAGTAGCAGGGTCACATGACACCAACGAAATGCTTATCAATAACAATAAAATACGTTTAATCATTTTTATTTATTTTTATTTTTTTAAATTGTCAATATCTTTTTGTACTTGTTTCACTTTTTCATTTTGCAACTCAATAGTTTTCTTCAAATCTTCCTGTTCTTGAAGATTTTTTTCAATATCTTGCTCCGCCTCGATTATTTTTTGCTTGTATTTTTCGATACTACTATGAAGCTTTTTATTCTTTTTTCTTTTGGATTTAAGATCAGACTCCAAATCTTTAAGTTTGTCTTCTTCTTCTTCCAATTTTTCCTCTAGCTTGTATTTATCAACATATACCAAAAATTCTTTCATGAGGTTTTCGGCTCCGGCGTACTCATCCTGCATATCTTTACTGACAAATGCCGTGCCCAGATCTATACACAAGTCTAAATTTACTCCATCAGCGGCTTCTACAATTTTCATATAAACATCGACAGGATCCCCGGTCTTAATTCTATTTACTTTCACTCCTGTACTGTAATATTCTTTAGCTTTTCTGTTCCTTTTTACTTTTCCGTAAGGTTTGAAAAACTTTTTCCACAATTTCACTACGGTCTTGGATTTAATATCATCGATACTTGATGACAAACAAGGTTGTACTCCAAGACTAATATTTACTTGTTTTTCTTTTATTTGACCAAAAGATTGACCAACAACTAATAAGGCGACCAATAATGTGTATATTTTTTTCATGATTAAATAGGTTTTAATTAAAAATTGACAAAGAATATTTCAAATATAGATATTTACCGGCTACTTATCAAAAAAAGAAGCAATAAATACAATAATTCTTCCTTATGACTAATCTCACCACTAAATAGGTACAAAATAAAGGAACTTTAACAAAACTTTAATAAATTGTGCAACGTTTTATGATAATAAGACAAAATGTAAATGACGAATAAAGCCTTTGGTATAAATAAAATATCTCTTAGCATATGAAAAAAATAGTTATTATCTTACTACTACCAATAATCGTATTGTCTATATTTTCATGTGGCAGAGACGACAGTTACGAATCAAAATTTCTAAAAATAGACCCGATAAAAGTTCAATATTTCAACAAAAGTTCGGTTCTCGGACAAGTTTTGGATCAAAATTTCATCCCCGTTTCAAATTGCAAAGTAGAGTATATAGACTTTAAAGACAATGTTCAATCAACTCAAACTGACGATAATGGTGTTTATAAAATAAAAAACAAAATACTGGATAAAAATGGGCAGTTATTGACATTTGAGAAAAAAGGATTTTTCACTCAATACGCATTAATTTCTCCCAAATTAAATCAAATCTCTTTTGCCAATATAATCCAACAGGAAAAGAAAGGCAGACGTGCAGTAAATCCAAAAAAACAAATCAACGAGTCTTTTTACAATAATATAATTGAGATTAATATTAAACCGAATTCTGTTACAAATACGAAAGGAGACAAATACAAAAACACATTAAAACTTTATTGCAAAGCACCGTTTTTAAATCCCGGTTGGCCTTGTTCTCCTGATTTTGGTATTCCTTATTCATTTTCAGGTATTAATTTGGACAAACACGAGACTAAAGTATTTCCTCTATTCTCAATGTTGTTTCATATGGAGGATTATAATGGTAATGATTTGCTTCTCGCCGATTCTGCAAAAGTAAAATTATATAGAAAAAATATCCCGTGTTTAGACTCAAATGATTTTGTAATTTGGCATTTTGATCCCATTACCGGAAAATGGATTGCACAATATGAACTAACTTCCTCTTCGGATATATTAGAGCTCAAATTAAAAGAGACAGGATATTATATCATTACCAATAAGACCGATGTCACCGTAAGTCTTGAAGGAAGATTGCTTTACGATGATTATACCAATGCCGATAATATATTTATGCAAGTCAAAGATTCAGGAACAGGAGCGATTATCTCTCAGCTTTATTCTGACAACTATGGCAAATTTACCGTATATAAAGAGGAAAACACCGATATCGTATTGAGCATTCCAAAATGTGACGGTTCAAATTATGATTATAAAATATCTGATAATACACAGGATTTAGGGGACATCATTTTGCCGGAGAACTTCAATTATAAATACGAATATAAAATAGAAAGTCCCGTATCAAGAGGATTCATAGAAGTATATGAAGATAGTGGATTTGGTTATTACACAAAATTTTCTGTTCCCGTTACAGATTCATCACTCAATGATATTGCTTTATACGGCTGTGAAAATGATTACTTGGTACTCTATGACTTAGAGAACTTGCCTGATATCACAAATTGCACTCCTGTACATTTAACTCCCGGCAAACAAATTTCTCAAGGGGAAATTAATCCGGGCAATGAGACTATTAGTTATTTTTATCTTAATATAGATGATAGAAAAGAAGAGTTTTTTAGTATAAACAATTATCTGTATTTGGATAATGATGTTTACACATTTGAATCTAATGCACCAAAAGCAACTGCGGCGGTAAGGTTTAATTTTACCGAATCTCTGTGCCATTTCTCATACTTTAAAATCATAAATGAAAATGATTTTGAGGTTTATGAAACTAAAAAAGAAAATCCACTCAATTTTGAGATTATAAATAATGGCAACAGACTTATAGGTCATTTTTACGGAGATATTGTTAAGGACGGTGCTACGAGAAAGATAGATGGTTATTTTAAATTGCCGAAATAGAATATTGTGCAGATAGAACAAATCATATTGGGATGCAAGTCAGGTGACGAAATCAGTCAGAAAGAATTGGTAATTAGATTCTCTTCACTGCTTTTTACCGTCTGTAGAAGATATGCAAGAGATTATAATGACGCAAAAGATATACTGCAAGATGCCTTTATTGAGATATTCAATTCTATACACGGATATGACCCTGCAAAAGGGGGACTTGAAAATTGGATGAAACAAATAGTTGCACGAACTGCAATCAGAAGATACCGCAAAATGTATATGGTCAAAGAGACATATGACAAAGATTTATCATACTCAAATGGCTATGAATCAAATGTCATAGATAAAATGGAATTGGAGGATTTAATCGCTTTGATTAATACTTTACCATTCAAATATAAGCAAATATTCAATTTATATGTATTTGAAGAATACAGCCACGCCGAAATAGGAGAAATGTTGGGACTTAGTGAGAGTAGTTC
>JALVEE010000299.1 GCA_027008645.1 Saprospiraceae bacterium | reverse complement strand
ACTTACTAAAAAAGCAATCAAATGAGATTTACCACTTCCATAGTTACCAATAATTTTTACTGCTTTATGATTTGGCTTTTTTAAGTTATCGAAAAAATCAATTATTTGCTGTTCCAATCCTTTTGAAATGATATAGCTTGAAACCAATTCTTTTTGCAAATCGCCTTGTTGTAAATCCGTGTCAATATCAACTACATCTTTTATTTCGGTATAATTGAACAATTTACCAATTGCATTTTCAGGTAATTGGTCGGGACTTACATACTCACCCATAGGTTTGATAAGTATACTTTGGTAGTTTTCTTCAATATCTTTGATTTTGGTAATCAGTATGTCATTAATATCTTTGTCGTAATGCTCTTCTGTTCCAGCTTGTCCAAATGAAACACGGTTACTAATTACTTGTTCGTCTTCAAGAAACAATACACTGCTTTTGTTTCGTGAATTGTATTTAAAAGCTCCGACAGGTGAAATTTTTGTAAAAGCTTTATGATACAGAATGCTGGCATTCGTCAAAATTATTTTATCAGGTTTGGTATTAAACCATTCCTTAATTTTTTGCCCAATATCGTGGCTTGGTTCATTTTTACTGTTCAATTCCTGATATAAAAAATCTAATTCCGTTGCCACATCAACTAATTCATATCCTTTACCTTGCAGATATTTTATGATGTTTTCTTTTTTATTATTGTCTTTACCAACAATTGCCCAAAGCTTAAACCTAAGACTATTTGCTAACGATAAATAGGTGTCAATATGCTTACTGTTATTTTCCATACTATTTTGTTTATTTTCGTTCAATTAAGAGGTCTTTTACCTCCACATCAAGTATTTCCGCAATCTCATACAAAACGTCCAATCTTGGTTGTTGCCGCTTTTGCATACAAAAATATACATCTTTTATTTATTATCTCATTTATTAAGATAATTTATTTAGTACTTTCTGTGATTTCTTACATGCGTGAGAAAGAAATAGCTCTTTTGGTTTTTTGAGTTGGCATTTTGTGTATTGGTAAAAAACAAATGTGCTATTTGGGCGGTGGGGTTTGTTTCAATTTCTTTCATATTATTCTAATAATTTGTTTTTCTTACATTGGGCACAACGGTTTCGCAACATGCTCAGCAGAATATATACTAACTGTCAGCATTTTGAACAAGTAGCAATGTTAAATTTCAGAAGAATTTCTAAGAAATTCTGTTAAAATTTGCCATTGCATCATATCGCTTGTTCTCCCATGTATCAATATTCAACAGAATTATTTAATTTATATTTAAATACCCCAATTTCCAAAATTTATTAGTTTTTGTAAAATAATACTTTTTCCCATCTGTTTTTATTCTGTCATAAATAAAAGGGAGTAATATCTTGCCTTTTAAATCTATTAATCCATATTTCTCATTTTTATGTACAAGTATCATTTCATTTATTCGTTTAGGAATAAATGAAAATTTAGAATCGTATATAGTATTACCATAAATATCAAAGATTCCCCAATCACCTTTGTCAATAACATAAATCAAACCTTTTCTGCAATATATATTTTTGTATCTTAAGGGAATTACCGTATTACCTTTGTCGTCAACAACTCCTTCACCGCTTTTATTTCTAACTTTTATGCAATTACCTTCTAGCTCTATTTTATCGTATATTGGTTTAACAATATAATTATAATTTGTATCAATAACACCCCATTTTCCATTATTTTTTATAGTAATGACTCCATTTGAATACATTCCAATCTGTTCATATTTGAAGTCGGAAATCTTATTCCCTAAAGTGTCAACAAATCCCCATAAGCTATCTTTTTTAATCGCTATAATATTTTCACTAATAATGTTAATACCATTATATTTTGGTTTGACTAGAATTTTACCATTTCTATGAATAAATCCATATTTATCACAATCATAAAGCACTAACAATTTAGGTTTTATAATATAAGGATTTTTCGTAAATGAAGTAGAATAATTTGTATATGAAACAATAGAATAATTTCTAGGATAATACCTTTTGGTGTTTAGGTTATAAAGCTTAGTGGGCTTATGGGTATTATATGGATAAATGTGGTAACGATTATCACATTTACTTCTTTTCTCGAAGTTTACAGCAGCAAAGTTTTTATGAAAATCAGAACCCCAATAATATTTTATTGGTATAATTTCATTTCCTAAAGAATCTATATAACCAATGAATCCATTTAACCCTACACTTGCTTTACCTTCTGAAAAATTTCCGATAAAAGAATATTTGGGTTCAAATACAAAGTCAAGAGATTTTTTTATAAAACCATATTTATCTCCTTGTCGCATTCTTATATAATTTCTTTTTTTTAGTCTCATATCATTTTCATTAAAATCTTCATACAGTCCTCTAACCTTTTCAACACCTTTAGCATTAATAAAACCGGAATAGCCACCATCCCTGTATAAATAATTTGGGTCATGGAATTCCAAATGACTATATTTAGGATATGCTACATATTGACCTATTCTATTGACAAGTCCCCATTTATTATTTACAGAAACTATTGCCAAACCGTTTTTGTTAAAAGGCTTAGCTTCATTAAATTTAGGATGAATTATTATCTTACCGGTTAAATCTTTATATCCCCATTTTCCGTTTCGATGAAAAGCAAACATTCCTTCTGATATTAAAATAACATTCTTTTGATTGAAGTTTTGTATTATTTTTCCGTTAGGTTTTATTAATCCATAATATCGATATTTTGATAGAGCGCGAAAAATACCTTGATCGAAATAAACTAATGATCTAAACCCCCAATTCTTAAATAAAATTTTTCCTGTTTTAGTGACCGCATATTCTGATTTTCCATCAGATTTAATATTATATGGTCTTATTTTTGCAAGTTGTTTATAATACTCATTTTTATTTATTATTTCTCCTTTGGAATTAATATAACCCAAAATCCCGTTTTTTCTAGTTTTAGATACACCTTCGATAAAGTACAATCTCTCATCAAATTCTATTGGTACAATAACATTGTTCACAGAATCTACAACCCCAAACTTATTATTTTTTTTCACGCCTAGCATCCCATCATCTAAAGGTGAGATTTCTTCATATTCAATAGGTATAACTAATTCAATATTTTTAGAAAATGCACCATACAAACATCCGTTTTTGCTACATCTTCTGATTCTTAAATATTTGCTACCATACATTTTTTGAATATTAAAAAACAAACTATCTGAAAATAGAATATGATTTGGATTTTTGAATATATATCTATTCCCATTCCTTCTTGCAATAAAAATATTGAATTCATCAATCCAATTAATCTCTTCATACGCTTTTTTGTTCAGGTAATTTGAAAAACTAGTGTCACAAATGAAATACCCTTTTTCGTTTTGGCATCTGAACAGTCCTAAACCAAAATATTCAATTTCAAAATAACGCGCTGGAATTATCGTATCACCTAAATTATTTATTACCCCAATATTTTTATTTCGACCAATATTAACTATTGAATCTGATATTAGGGTTATAGAATTGACACTTGGTTTAATTATGTACTCTTTTTGCCTATTGATAAGACCTTTTAATTTATTAACTGAAACTATAGCATATTGACCGATAAATCCGGTTCCTACATCACTAAAACGAGGTTCAATAAACCACGTTCCATCTTCATTTATAAATCCCCACAATCCATTTTTTTTGACAGCAGCAATACCTTTATGAAATTCATGACATTCTTCAAAATATTCATTACCAATTAACTTGCCATTATCATTTATATATCCCCAACCATCATTGGTTTTAACTGTCCATATTTTATTAGTTTGTTTACGAACTAAATAAAATTTAGGATTTATTACTATTTCACCATTATGGTTAATGAAGCCCCATTTATTTTTTCGAAATATCGGGTATATTGTTAATGAATCCGGAAATACTATTTCTAATTCATCGTCATTTTTAAACAAATAAATATTAAATATATGATCAAAATTATTTATGGATTTTGTAATATTTGATTTAGGAATCAAATGCCATTTATTATTGGTTTTAGCAACAAAATATTTTTTTGAAAAATTAAATACTGCTTCTATATTGTTATTATTCAGTATAGATAAAGAATCTTGAGATATTGCTATTAAAGATTGGATGAGAAAAAAAACAATAAAGTAATATTTTTTTAACATAAAGTTCTTTTAATATATATGGTACAACTCACTTTCACACGGAACAAAAATAAAAAAAATAGCCAACCCTTACAAAAATCCGCATATTTATTACACTCACAGTCGCTTATAGCCGTTTTCAAACGTTTACATGCGTTTGCAAACGGTTATAAACGACTACAAACGTATAATTTTCGCCTTTGCTCTCCATTCCGTCTCATCTTTGCATTGTCAATATGACATTAACATTTTTTTTATTTAATCTGATGCTCATAGGTAGCATTATAAAAAAAACAAATTATGAAAAATTTAAGAAACTCAGTACAGCTAATTGGAAATCTAGGTCAAGATGTAGAACTAAGAGAATTTGAAACAGGAAAGAAAGCCAGCTTCACTCTCGCTACTCATGATTATTACACTGACAAGAATGGAGAAAAACAAGAGAAAACAGAATGGCACAATATCGTCGCCTGGTCAAACCTCGCTGAATGGATGAATGACAGACTAAGCAAAGGTGATCAAGTTTTGATTCAAGGAAAACTCACTTATCGCAAATATGATGATAAAGATGGAAACACTAAATACATCACAGAAATCGTAGCATCTGATTTTATTAATCTAAACAAGAAATAAATAGAAATTATTATTTTTTATCTAATCCGGTGCTTTGTCCTCATAATTCATGAGACAATCGCATCATAAAATTTATGACAAATGAAAACTTTAAAAAATTATGTACAGCTAATCGGAAACATCGGTCAGGACGTCGAACTTCGCGAATTTGATAGCGGAAAGAAAAAAGCATCATTCTCCGTTGCTACCTCAGAACATTTTACAAGAAAAGATGGAGAAAAAACGGAAATAACCCAATGGCATAATGTTACCATCTGGGGCAAGCTTGCAAATCTTGCTAACGATATACTTTCAAAAGGAGACCAAGTTTTAATTCAAGGGAAACTTACTCACCGTAAATATGAGGATAACAATGGAAATACCAAATATTTTACAGAGGTAGTGGCAAGCGAATTTATGAAGATAAACCGCAACTGATACATTTTGTTTTCAAACACTAATAGTGTCTGAATAGAAAGCATCTCGAGCTTTATTCATTTAAAAATAATTATTCTCGGATTTCAATATATTTGGATGAATAGAGCCCGGGATTTAGCTGATAAATATTTCAATACCGGAATTTGTGATATACACATCGACCAATAAAATTTTGAAAATTTTATTATCCGGTATTTCATCTATTACTAAATTAACTTTAAGATGTCGTATAAATATTGGAAAATTAAAATAGAATATATACGATATTTGAGAGTTAATTTGGTATCAAATATAAAATTATGTTATTCAAAACTTATGCCAGCGCTGTGATGGGAGTAGAAGCAAAAACCATAACAGTAGAAGTAAATGCAGGAGGAGTTGTTCCTGCCGGTTCCAGCTACTATCATTTGTTAGGACTTCCTGATAATGCAATCAGGGAAGGATTCCAAAGAATAGAAGCAGCTATAAAAAATATATCTTATGAAATGTTGAGACTGAAATTGGTGATTAATCTCGCTCCTGCCGATATTCGAAAAGAAGGCTCAGCTTATGATCTTCCAATCGCTCTTGGAGTATTGGCTGCAACAAAGCAAATGAATGGGGATGAACTTGACAAATATGTAATAATGGGGGAACTTTCACTAGATGGAAATCTGAGGTCGATAAGAGGGGCACTGCCTATAGCCATCCAAGCAAAAAAAGAGGGATTCAAAGGTGTATTATTGCCTGAACAAAATGCTAATGAAGCAGCGATTGTAGATGGAATTGATGTTTTTGCCATTAGAAACTTACGGGATGCAATCGAATTTTTTGACGGTATTGCCAATCCTGAACCAATAAAACACAATGTTGATGAGATGTTTTATAATAATGTAAATAATTATACAGTAGATTTCTCTGATGTAAAAGGACAAGAAAATATAAAAAAAGCTCTCGAAATATCCGCTGCCGGTGGTCATAATGTAATATTGATAGGTCCTCCCGGAGCAGGAAAAACCATGCTCGCAACTCGTTTACCTACGATTTTGCCTCCTTTGGATTTAGATGAAGCCCTTGAGACTACCAAAATATACAGCGTATCGGGAATGCTCGAAAAGGATCAATCTCTTGTCACAATCAGACCTTTTCGTTCACCTCATCATACCATTAGCGATGTCGCATTAGTAGGAGGTGGCTCACATCCCAATCCCGGTGAAATTTCATTGGCTCATAATGGAGTTTTGTTCTTAGATGAACTGCCGGAATTCAAAAGAACCGCCTTGGAAGTTTTGAGACAGCCTATGGAAAGCAGAAAAGTAACGATATCCAGAGCTAAAATTAGCGTCAATTACCCCGCTGATTTTATGCTAATCTCCTCAATGAATCCTTGCCCCTGCGGTTTTTATAACCACCCGGAAAAAGAATGTGTATGCTCCGTAAGCGCAAGAAAAAGGTATTTGAATAAAATTTCAGGACCGCTATTAGACAGAATTGATCTTCACGTAGAAGTCACTCCTGTCTCTTATAAAGAACTTTCAAATCAAGAATATAGTTCGGAGACAAGCGAAGATATCCGTAAGAGAGTCTTAATAGCAAGAGAAATTCAGAAAGAACGATTTAAAAATAATAAGAAAATCTTTAATAATTCACAAATGTCAAGTAGAATGGCTAGAACCATATGTAAATTGGACAAAGAAAGTGTAGAGATTTTGAAAATGGCTATGGAAAAACTTCAATTGTCCGCCAGAGCCTACGATAGAATATTGAAAGTGTCAAGGACGATCGCGGATCTGGATCAAAGTAAAGATATAAAATCAGAACACCTGTCTCAAGCTATAAATTATAGAAATTTGGATAGAGAAGGCTGGCTTGGATAATTATTATTTGTATTAAATATAAATTAAGGATACAAAACCAGGCATTTTCTTTGAATTGTCAACATTTTTGTATATTGCGGAATATTATAAAAGACACTTTTGTCTTTTATAGGCGAATTAACTGATTTTATTTCTTAACTAAAACACAAATGATATGCTTTCAAAAAAACAAGCTTTGCTTTTCTTTTTAGGAGGAACTATTCTTTTCTCCATTATCTTCATTGCAATGTCAATTGATACGGTTTCCAAAGGTATTCCGGCACATACACATGAAGAAAATATGACCGCACAAGTGATACATGGTAGAGTATTGTGGGACGAAAATAACTGCATGGGATGCCATACACTAATGGGTGAAGGCGCTTATTATGCTCCCGAACTTACCAAAGTTTATGATAGAGTAGGTCCCGATGTAATGAAGGCCATTCTTACTTCAAAAGTACCATGGGCTCCACACGGCAGAAAAATGGTTGCTTACGGATTTTCTAATGAAGATGCCGAAGGGCTTATTGCTTTTTTAAAATGGGTTGGTGAAATTGACCTTAATGGATATCCTGCTACACCTCCATTGAAAAACAGATTGAAGTAATTTAACATTTTTCTAAAATTAAAAATTTATAATCATGAAATATAAATCACAAAAAGTTGCATATTGGGCATTCGCACTGAGTATGCTTTTAATTATTTTACAAATAACTTATGGGTTTATTCAAGCATTTGCGCATTTGGGATATGACGGATTGCATGAGTGGATTCCTTTTAATACATCTATGGCTGTTCATAAAAACCTACTTGTAGTTTGGATATTGAGTGGATTTATGGGAGCTGCCTATTATATTATTCCTGATGAATCAGACAACGAACTATTTATGCCAATATTAGCATATATCCAATTGGGAGCACTCGCTGTAGTAGGAGTTATCGCTGTAGCAGGTTTCCATTTCAACTGGTGGGAAGGAAGAAAATTTTTGGAGATACCAAGAGAACTTGACTTTTTAGTAGTAGTCGATGTTTTGCTTTTCTTATTTGTTATCCTGATGACATTGTGGAAAGGAAAACAACGTACAACTACCGCAATGATATTGTCAGTTGGACTACTTGCAGCAGCACTTCTTTACTTACCCGGAATGATTTGGTTTGACAATCACGCATTGGATTCATTTTTCAGATGGTGGGTTGTTCACCTTTGGGTAGAAGGAGTATGGGAATTGATTATGGGAGGTATTTTGGCGTATCTATTAATCAAATTGACAGGTGTGGATAGAGAGGTTATCGAAAAGTGGCTATACGTTATCGTTGGATTGACATTCTTATCAGGTATCCTCGGTACAGGACACCACTACTACTATACCGGAGCACCTAGTTACTGGTTAATAGTAGGAGGTATTTTCTCAGCATTGGAGCCTTTGGCTTTTATGGGTATGGCATTATTTGCGATTAATATGTACAATAAAGGTGAAAAAAGGCATCCCAATAAAACAGCTGTAAAATGGACTCTTGGTACTGCGATTGTATCTTTTGCAGGAGCAGGACTATTAGGATTGGCTCACACAATTCCACAAGTAAATCTTTATACACATGGTACTTTTGTTACAGCTATGCACGGTCACTTGGCTTTTTGGGGAGCATACGGAATGATTGTTTTTGCAATAATCACTTATGTAATGCCAAATGTAACCGGAAGAAAGATATACAACAATGCCCTGGGCAACTATGCATTTTGGATTTCACTAATAGGAATGTTAGGTATGGTGTCAGCATTTGCTGCTATGGGGGTTACACAAGTTAATTTGGAAAGAAGACTTGGACTTGACTTTATGACAGTTCAGCAAGAATTACATCCGCATTTTTGGGTATTGGTTATTACAGCATCAATATTCACCGTGGGAATACTCCTCTATGTTTGGAACTTTATGAAATACGGTTTACCTACTGATGAAGCCATTGGTATGGAGGATGAATTTAGAACTATCTAATTAGACAAAGCGACAAATCAAGTTTAATAAGGGCAGCTTTAGAGTTGCCCTTTTTTAAATATTTGTACATGTTTTTAATAAAATTTTACAATGAAAATAGAAAAAGAACCATTTTATCTTAGATCAGGAAAAGAAATTGAGGTTTTTGAAGCCAGTTTTACAAAAAAATTACCCCTATTAATCAAAGGACCTACCGGTACGGGAAAATCCAGATTTGTAGAGCATATGGCGTGGAAACTAGATAAAGACATTATCACTGTTGCTTGCCATGAAGAGACATCTGCAACAGACCTTATCGGTAGATTCATACTAAAAGGGACTGAAGCGGTTTGGCAAGATGGTCCACTCACTAAGGCGGTAAAAAATGGGGCTATTATATACCTGGATGAAATAGCAGAAGCGAGACCGGACATAATTGTTTCTATTCACTCACTAACCGATTACAGACGGGTTTTGTTTTTGGATAAACTTGGCGAAGAAATCAAGGCTCACCCTGATTTTATGCTCGTAGCTTCATTCAATCCGGGATATCAAAAAGGATATAAAGAATTAAAACCATCTACCAGACAAAGGTTTGTAGGGCTTACTTTTAATTATCCAAAGCAGAATATAGAAATTGAAATAGTTGAGAAAGAAACAGGTATTGATAGCAAAACAGCTAAAGATTTAGTGAAAATTGCTGTGAAAATAAGAAATCTTCACGAATTAGGTCTTACTGAAACAGTATCTACCAGACTAATAGTAGATGCCGCCAATCTAATCAATGCCGGTTTGGACAAAAGATTAGCTGTTAATGTAGGAATTATCCAACCATTGACCGATGATGAAGAAGTCTTAAAAACACTGATAACATTGTCCGAACTAATGATTTGATAATGGAACTCGATCAATTTGTATTCAAAAAAATCTTGGGTATCTTTGGCAAGAAAACTCCCGAATTAAGCCAAAATGAAAAAGAACGTTTGGTTAAACTCGATAATATTTCAGGAGAATTGACGATTCTCGCCAGAGTTCTGACAGGTAAGCCCGTAGATGTTTTTACTGCCGAAAGAGAAGGAGGCATTAAGGGGAAAAACATATTTCTTCCTCAAAAATTTCATTTACTGAAAAATGAAACCCTAAATATAAAGTTTTATCAGTTTCGCATATTTTATCTGACAAAAATATATCAGTTATTAAATGAGGATGCAGATTCTATAGAATATGGCAAAATCGAAAAGGACTCCCTTACTGATCTGACAATACTACAACACCTCTTTGACGAATTTCCAAAGATTCAAAAATTATATGATGAATTGCTCAAAGGATTAGAAGATTATTATTCCAAACAAAATACCGAATCTGACTATACTTGGCTTCTCGGCACAGTCAGAAAAGCTGATAAACACGACGATATCTCTCAACAGATGGATAATACATTTGATGAAAAAGCACTACCGGAAGCAAATACTGTTATCGATGCCAAACCTGTTGAGGAATTAGAATCAGTTCAAGTGGATAAACGAGACCAAGAAGATTGGGTATTGACTCACAATTTTGAAAAAGTAGAAACAATAGAAGAATACTCAGGACTTCCAAGAGATTTTGACGGTGATGATTCGTTGGAAGATGATGCTGAAGCTCTGGCGGAGGCGGGAATTAAGCATACGGTACGTGTAGATGATGAGACTCATTCGATATATCAAGCAGAGTTTGTTTCCAATGCAAATATCGCCGAAAGCATGGAACAAGAAGCAAGCACCAAGCATTATCTATACGATGAATACAATTATAAAAAGAAGGAATACAGACGTAATTACTGCAAGGTCTTTTATAAAAAAATAAATGAATTAGATTTTGAGTATTATCATAATACCATTTCCCAAAACGGGATAATCCTTAGAAGTATTAGGAAAAAGTTCGCTAATTTTTTCAACAAACTAATTCAAGTAAAAAGGGTGGAAACAGGAGAAACTCTTAATATTGATGCATTGACAGATATGATCAGCGATATTCATTCAGGACACTCTCCTAATGAAAAGATTTATGATACAAAACGAAAAAAACATAAGGATATATCTATCCTGTTTCTTTTGGATCAAAGCCTGTCGAGCGATGGATATGCGGCAGATAGCCGTATAATCGATGTCGAAAAACAAATAGCCATACTTATGGGCGAAGTTCTGGATGAATATAATATCGAATTTGAAATAGATGCATTTTCTTCAAAAACGCGAAACAATTGCACCTACAATACAATCAAAGCTTTTGATGACAATTGGGAAAAAAGCAAGGCAAAAATAGGTACAATTCAACCAAGTGGTTTTACCAGAATGGGACCGGCCTTAAGACACGCAACATATTTGATTGAGAAAAGAGATACCAGAGCAAAATGGATAGTATTTTTGACAGATGGCAAGCCAAATGACTATGACAAGTATGAGGGCAAATACGGTATAGCAGATGTAAAGCAAGCATTGAAGGAGATGGATCAACATCATATTTCGATTCATGCTTTCGCCATTGAACAAAGAGCAAAATACTATCTACCACTTATGTTTGGGACAAAAAATTATAATGTACTGGCAAATGCCAAGGAATTGATAAATGCAATGACAATTTTTGTTGAAAGAATAGTAAATGGATAAACAGAATAAAATACTGACCAAAAACAGAATCAAGCTATTTGTAGCATTAGCTGTCATATTGATAGTTGGATTTACCAATACCCTACTCCATCTCAGACCTGTAAGCGACAGAAAGAAAAACGATCAAGAAAAGATTGATTATAAAACCGAACTAAAAAACACAAATAAAAAGATAGACTCTTTGACAAAATTAATAAATATCAAGGGTTCAGATTCTAAATTACTATTAAATAGAGCCGGACTATACAAATCCATAAACAAATATGATAGTGCGATTGTTGATTACAATAATTTTATAAAATCAACCCAAAATGCCGAACTCAAATCAAAAGCACAAAAGGAGCTTAAGTACTGTAAAAAGATAAAAAATCACCTTGCAAAAACCAAAAGTTAAGATTATGGAAAAACAAATGGATCATAAGAATTTTTACTATCCCCCAGGCGGCATTCTTATATGGATTATCATCGCTTTGGAATTGATTACTTTTATGGGGGGATTAGTGGCTTTTGCAGTATATAGAAACAACAATATAGCCTTGGTTCAAGAATCTCAACATCATCTAAGTGCTCTAATAGGCACTATAAATACAGCAATTCTGATTACAGGAGGGTATTTTATGGCAGTAGGTATTAAAAAAATAAAAATTGGACATACGGACGATGCCGCAAAAATGATTTTATACGCTATAATCACAGGATTGATGTTTCTTGCTCTTAAAGGATATGAATACTATGACAAGATAATCGATGGTATCGGAATGAGTACAAATACTTTTTTCTCTTTTTACTGGCTGATTACCGGTTTTCATTTTATCCACGTGACAGTAGCTATATTGATTCTTTCAGCATTATACATCGGCATTAGAAGAAATAAGTACTCCAAAGATGATTTTTTTGATGTAGAAACAGGTGGTGCTTTTTGGCATCTTTGTGACTTGATTTGGATTTTGGTATTTCCAATATTCTACCTGTTATAATGATGATATACCCTATGTTTAAGCCAAAACAAATAACTATGAAAAAGAAAAATATATTATTAATAATCTGGATATTATTGCTTGTTCTCACAGCAGTCGAATACACTTTTTCTGAAGTTTTCAGATATTCAAAAATTGCATTTTTCGGTATAATGCTGGCATCATTTATCAAATACATTGGGGTTGCTTTTCAATTTCTTGAACTAAAAAATGCACACCCTTTCTGGAAGTCATTGTCAGTGATAATCGTATTACTATTTATAATTGTAATAACGATATTGTACGTATGATTTTTCATTTCGAAAATCGGAGTTCGGAGTTCGTTAACCCTGTAAAATAGGCTTTGCCTAAATTGAAAATTTATTTCACGGGGTTAATCGGCATTCGATATTCATTTACCCTTATAAACCTCCATTATCTTTTTTGCTATAACTTCCGGGTCGAACTTCTTAAGGTGCTTATCGCAATCTCCAAGTACATTGCTTAGGGTTGATTTCTCTTTAATGCTTTTGGCTAAGGATATGACATCGTTTTGGGGTAAAACAATACCGCAATTCCCCGCGACTTCTTCCAGCGAGGTGTCTTGAGAAACTATAACGGATTTACCGCTTTGTATGGCTTCCAAAACCGGTAGTCCAAAACCTTCATACAGGGAGGGGAACACAAAAAATTCAGCTAACTGATATATTTTTGGCAAATCTTCATTGCTGATATTTTTCAAAAAAAGTATATCATCTCCGAGCCCGTCATTTGTAATCATCGCCTTAACCTCTTCCAGATATTTTTTCCCTGAACCTACTACCACAAGAGGGATTCTCCATTTTGGTTCGATTATAGACATTGCTTTCACGACTGATTTTAGGTTTTTTCGTCCGATTACAGAGCCGACATAAAGAAAAAACTTATCGGGGAGATTGAATTCATATTTCACTTTCTCCAATTCATTTTGACTTGCCTTTTTTGAAAATTTATTGTCTAAGGGGAGATACACAACTTCGATTTTATCTTCACTGATATTATATGCTTTTAGTATATCTTTTTTTGTAAATTCACTTATGGCAATCACCTTAGCGGCATTTCGACAGGCATATCCGGATTTAAAATCATAAATCATCCTATCCACAGGATTATAATCCTGTTTAAAATGCTTGAAAATAAGATCGTGAATTGTTACCACGGATTTGATATTGGATCTTTTGATTCCGATTGGCAGTTCAGCGCTCAAGCCGTGAAAGACATCGATTTTGTCCTTTTCCAAATCTTTAATTATAGATACACTTCTCCAATAAAAATTAAATGCGGATTTGTTTTCGTGAATAATAAATTTTGCTTTGTCAAAAAAATACTCTGTATCCGGGTTTCTCAATGCTTTGGTCGTATATAAATGATACTCGTGTTCAGGATAATATTTTTGGAGATTTTTTACAATATTTCTACTGTAATTACCCAATCCGGTATAATTCAAAAACAACCTTTTAGCATCGAAACCGATTTTCATAATTCCGCAGCATTTATCAAATCCAAAAAATATTCTTTTTTCTCTTTTGGCAAAAACGATGATACAAAGGAGTTTTTTGCCAATTTGATAATATCAATGGCATCCAAGGCCAATGCTTTTTGTACAGCAATCAGATTCTCGTTTACATATCCACCAAAATATGCAGGATCATCGCTATTTACCGAAACCAACATACCCATATCTAGTTTTTTCTTTAAGGTATGACTCTCCAAGCTTTTTACATTACCAAGTGCAATATTTGATAGAGGGCACAAAGTCAAAGGAATTTGTTTTTTTACAATTTCTTTTACCAATTCAGGATCATCCATCGCTCTATTTCCATGGTCGATCCTATCCACTTTCAATATATCAATACTATTTCTGACATATTCAGCCGGACCTTCTTCTCCTGCATGGGCTGTAGTTTTAAACCCTGCTTTCCGTGCCTCTTCAAATATTTCTTCAAATAGTTCAGGAGGAAATCCCAATTCGGTTGAGGCGAGCCCAACCCCTATAATCTTATCCTTATACTTAAGTCCCTCTTGAAGTGTCTTCATCGCCTCTTTTGCTCCCAAATGCCTTAAAAAAGCAAGTATCAAATATGCAGACATCCCATAATCAGATTTCATCTCTTCAATCGCAGTAAAGACACCATCCATTATCACTTCACTCACTATCCCTCGCTTTGAGTATGTCTGAAAATCAATAAAAATCTCCGCGTGCAACACATTCTGAGAATACACTTTACTCAAATAAGCTTTGGTGATATCGTAGAAATCTTCGGCTTTTTTCAGCACCCGGGTGCCTTGAGTGTATATATATAAAAAATCTTTTAAATCCTTAAATTTATATGCTCCTTTAACTTCCTCAATAGTATTGTATTTCAATCCTACCTTATTCCTTTCCGCTAAAGTCAGCAACATTTCCGGTTCGATAGACCCCTCAAGATGAATATGTAATTCAGCCTTAGGTATATTTTCAATAAATTCTTTAATCATTCTCTATCCCATTTGTTTTAAAGCATGCTTAATCAAGTCCTCAACATTATTAATTTCCGGATTTGATTTCATCACTCTTCCTAATATAGTTTCAGCTTTGGTTTTATTAATGCCCAAAGCCATCAAAGCTGCTAATGCTTCATCTCTAACAGGAGAAGATGATATTTGTTTTGAAGAACCAATGGAATCACTTATTTTTAGTTTTGACACTTTATCTTTAAGGTCCAAAATGACTCTTTTGGCAGTTTTAGCACCGATCCCCTTAACTCCTTTAAGCATAATATCGTCTTCATTGATAATAGCAGATACAATATCCTTTGGGCTAAGAGTGGATAAAATAACCTGTGCCGTAGTCGCTCCAATTCCCGACACGGAAATCAGTTTTTCAAACAACATTTTCTCCTCCTCGTCAAAAAACCCATAAAGGCTCAGATCATCTTCCTTGACTTGAAGATATGTATAAAGCTTAACATCAACGGATTTTTCTATCCTGCTAAATGTATGTAAGCTGATATTGATATAATATCCGATTCCATTGTTTTCCAAATGAACAAAAGTCGGAGTTTTAAATGTAATTTTCCCTTTGATATATGCGTACATATTGTGATATTTTATTTACTTTCGTCAAATCTTTTTGCAAAGATATTTTATTTTTGTAATCTATTTTTGAACTTAAGTCAAAACTTCTCAATGAAGTGAATAAAATTGATAATAAATGATAAACGGTAGAGTTATTGGCAGTCTTGAAGGAAAAGAAAAAGGCACATTGCTTATTGCTTTTGGCGGAATGCACGGAAATGAACCCGCAGGTTACAAGGCTATTGACCTGATGATAAAAATGATAGAAGTAGAGCCAATCACAAACCCAAATTTTGTATTCAAAGGTAAAATATTGGGACTTCAAGGAAACCTTAAAGCAAAAGAAAAAGGAGTCAGATTTATAAAAGAAGACTTAAACAGATGCTGGAGAAAGGAAAAAATTGAAAAAATCAATAAATTGGATTTTGACAAATTAGAGCCTGAAGAGCAAGAGCTAAAAGAAATAATGGAAATAATCTACAAAGAGGTTCGTGAATACAAACCGGATAATATCTTTGTGATTGATTTACACACGACCTCTTCAAAGGGAGGAATATTTACCATAGTACCGGATAATCTCAGTACTGTAAAAAAAGCTATACAGCTAAACGCTCCCGTCATCTTAGGGCTTTTGAATGGTGTTAAGGGTACTTCAACCGAATATTTCAGCAATGACATCATGGGTATTCCTACTACTTCTCTAACATTTGAAAGCGGCAATCACAACGATGTTTTATCTGTCAATAGAGCTATCGCTGCTCTGACTAACCTTATGACAATCACAGGTAATTTTGATAAAAAGCACGTAGAAAATAGACATAACAAGCTATTAAAAGAGTTTTCCAAAGGATTGCCAAAACTTAGCAAATTGCTGTACAAACACAAAATATCAGAAGAAGATGAGTTCAAAATGAAACCGGGGTATAAAAACTTCCAAAAAATATCTAAAGGTGAAGTTTTAGCAGAAGACAAAAACGGTGAAATAATCTCTCAATATGACGGGAGGATACTTATGCCGTTATACCAAAAGCAAGGTCAAGAAGGATTTTTTATCATCAAAGAAATAAAAGATTTTGAAGATTGCTGTAAGTGAAAGATATATCAACATAAAAAATAAATAGTATTATGGAAATAAAAAATAGTGATTTAGATCTGGCAATCGATTATTTTGAAAATAAACAGTTTTCAGATTCTTCTGAAAAAAAGTTCTTTTCTAAATTTCCGGTTATACTTAGCTACCTTACATCAAATCAGTTTGATATTTTATCAGAAGAAGAATACATGATCCTGATGTTTGAAGCTATTGTTCTATTAAAAGCAATAGAATATAAGCAAAATAGTATGGGTGACGCTGAAGGAGCACAACTCGAAGCTCTCGAAACACAAAATTGGGATAAATTTGAATCTTTCTCAAATATGGTCTTTGAAGAAAAGGCTCATAAGTTATTTGATAATAAGAGTGAAGATGTTGTGAATTTTATACTTTCAGGCTTTGAACCTGATGAAGATGAACAAGATTTTGAAGAGATTAGCCCTGCTGCAAAAGAAATACTTCTTATCTCACTTAAAACTATATATGACTGTTTCATATAGAACCCACCTCAATCCTCCCTTACAAGGGAGGAAGCTGCAACCCGCAAAAGTATCATTTTTCATCCTAAAAGACCAATCTGTTTTTGGCAAGAAAAACCTAATTTATCTTTTACTAACATTCAATTACATCCACTTTTCCCGTCCATTTCTGAGAGGATACTTATGCATTTCATTTTTTATTAATTTTCCCGCTAGATTTCGCTAAGTACCACCAAGACATAAACAACAACATTATTTTCCTCTGCACCACTTTGCGTGACCTCTGCGCCACTTTGCGGGAAAACCTAGTCAAATGTCCAATTTTGCTTTTACTGCAAAATGATCTGAAAATTTATCGTCCAATTTCTTAAATGACATTACATCGATTTTATCAGATACAAAGATGTTGTCTATCCTTAAAAATGGTATTGGACCTCCATAAGAAACTCCCATACCCAAACCTTTTTCAACAAAAGCATCCTTTAGCAATTCTGAAATCTGTTGATAGGTAAACGATATACTGGGATCATTGAAGTCACCGCCTAATATTACAGGATAAGGAGATTTTTCAACATGTTTTTTAACTTTTTTGACCTGTCTCGCCCTGACTTGCACATATTTTTTGTATCTCGATAGTACTTCCCTCACTTTCTTTGTATCTACATCTTCTTCATTACCAAAATCGGTTGCCAAGTCAGTAGCTTGTTTTGATATTTGATTTGACATAAAATGAACGCTATAAACTCTGAACGTGTCTTTTCTTATAACAATATCAGCCCAAACACAAGAATTAGTATTCAACTGAAAATCCACTTGCCCTGAATTCACGATAGAGTATTTAGAAAATATGCCTGTCCCGATATTTTTCTCTATTTTCACATACCGGTACAAACTATCCATCTCATTCCGTATCCTTTTTGAATTTATTTCCTGTCCCAAAATGATATCTGCATTTTGACTTTTAACGTAATCCCCAAAAAGACCTTTTTTTATTTTTTTCTTATACAAATAAGCCCCCTGATTCATATTGAAAGACAATACAGTTAAGCCCATATTAGCATCCTTATCATCGAAGTGAATCGAAATTGTTTTTTTTATACTATTATATCCTATTAACAAAATTATGATAGACCAAAACATTTTTTTCTTATCGATAATAAACCAAATTATTAAAAATGCAATATTAAGAAATAATAATAAGGGAAAAACAAGTCCAAAAAAAGAAAAAACCCAAATCTTCATCGGGTCAATATGGGGAGAAATATAAGCTAAAGCAGTCAATGCGATAACAAAAAAATTGAGTAATAATATTATTCCTTTAATCAGTTTCATTTATCTTTACTTGCGAGAAACAGGAATTCCCTCTCTGAATCACTCAAACTCTCGTATCCTTTCTCTTTAATTTTTTTCAGTATGTCATCAAGCTTTTTATCAAACTCTTTTTTGCTTTTATCAAGCTTTTTATCATAAAATGCTCCTTTGGATTTATATCTAACGCTCAAATTTTTATTAAGATTGCTTTTCTTGAAAGAAACCGCTTTTATAATACCATTAAATAATAGATCCAGTCTCCATGTTTTATTAAAAGAATAAATATACAACCAGCCAAAAATAACTCCACCTAATAGTGAATAAAACACATTATTATAACTTGTATAGGCATAAACCAATTGGAGTAAAACATATATAATCACTACAATTTTCAGCTCTACATTTCCAAAAATAAGCAATCTTATATTATAGTTAGGTACCAAAACCGCAGACGCAACAGTCAATGACAGCACCGCAGTATTGCAGCCTGTAATAAATCCAAATCCTGAATTACCTGTAAAATTTAATACAAAAATATACACCAAAGCTCCAAAAACACCACCCATAATATAAACCGGTAAAACTTTATCATCGCCTACCATATCTCCCAATATCGAACCAAACCAATACAGAATTAACATATTCCATATCAAATCCATAAGATTGTTTGAAACAAACAAATGTGTAAAAATTACCCAAGGATGAGTCAAGTCCCAAATATAATTGTCGGATACCAGAAAATATTTAGTTACTGTGTGTGCAACACCACTATCTCCAACCAAAGCATTAGCCAAAAAAAGCAATACGGATAAACCCAAATTGAAAACAATCAATTTTGTCACCATATTTCCTGATCTGATAAATCTCCTCAAGTCCTGAAACAAACTACTTTGCATTAAAAATCAAATTTATACCTGAAGCGTGTTAATAAAAATCCGGTTATTGCTCCTCCCACATGAGCAAAATGAGCAACGCCATCATTAAGACCTATACCCATAAATAGCTCTGCTACTATCAATAAGGGAATCAGTATCCTGGCCTCAACCGGTATGGGGGGAAATAAAAGCATCAACTTTCTCCTTGGAAACTGCGTGCCAAAAGCAGCCAAAATCCCCATCACAGCGCCTGAAGCACCAACAGCAGGCACATTTACCAATTGATTGATCTTGCCCAAAGTATTTATATAATTCTGCCCTCCCCTAAGAACGCTATACCCTTCACTAATCACAGTTTGATACATTTCAGGAGTAACCGAACCAAGCAAATATCGTAAATAAATAAACTTAACCAAATAATGAAATCCAATTGCACCTAATCCGCTCATTAAATAAACAAAAAGAAAATATTTATCGCCCCAATAGTATTCCATAATACTACCAAACATATACAACATAAACATATTAAAAAATAAATGAGGCACCAGATTTCCGTGCATAAACATATGAGTAACTATCTGAATAGGGTGAAAATGCGTTGATGAGGGATAATATGCCATAAAATACTCCATCCATCCGGGAAACATATATGTTACCACAAAAAATACTAAGACATTAATTATAATTAAATTCTTAACTACAGGTGTTACTTGATTCATATTTACTTATTTTCATTAAGATTGGTTAAACCTCCTGATAATATCATCCATTTCTATTTTAATAAAACACTTCTTCCCACTTGGCGTATTATACGGATTTTCACAATTGAACAGATTATCTACCAAATATATCATCTCTTCAATAGTGAGAGATTCATCTCTTTTTCTTGCATTTAATTTCGCCAGCCTTTTTGAAAAATTTTCCTTAAACAGTGATTCGATTTCCAATGAATCATTACTATTCTCAATGATATCCTGCAAAGCTAAATAAACAGATTTTTTATCAATTATATTGTTTGGAATAGCTTTAACACAAATTCTTTCAGATTTATCTATCTCCAAAAGAAAACCAAATTTGGATAATTCATCTAAAACAGTTTCCAAAAACTTCACTTCGTTTTTATCAATATCCAAAATTTTAGGAAAAAGGAGTTGTTCCATGCCCACACTCTTGCCGACATTGTAAGTTCTCATATATTCTTCATATAAAATTCGCTCATGTGCATTTTTTTGATCTATCAAAATAAATCCTGATTTCACCTCTTTTAGTATATAAGAATTATGTAATTGGAAGACGTTTCCTCCGGATATATTATCTTGATTATCTATGAGCATGCCGGTAGAAGAATTCAATCTGCTTGGAAACTCTTGAATATCTTTACTTCTTTCAACTTCATTATCATCTTTACCTACAATCTCAAAGGCTTTCTCCCATTCATCTCTATTTCTATTCGGTTCGATTTTAGGATTTCTATAAGATGAGGACAAATCCTGATTCGATTTACTTTTAGCAGAATGTCCAACTAAGTCATCAAACCCCTTGTCATTAAAGTCTAAGGAGGGCTTATAGGTAAATTGGCCGATAACGTGTTTTATCGCAACTTTCAAGTAGCTATAAATTAATCTCTCATCTTCAAACTTAATCTCCTGCTTAGTAGGATGAATATTTATATCAATTTTATCAGGATCTATTTCCAAAAATAAAAAATAAACGGGAAACACACCCTTTTCGATATATTCCTCATACGTACTGTATATAGCATGATTAAGATAACTACTTTTAATAAATCTATTATTAACAAATAAAAATTGGTTGGTTCTGGATTTCCTGCACGCTTCGAGTTTACCGATAAATCCGGAGACTTTTAGTATCTCCATTTCCTCTGATACAGGTAAAATCTTGGATTCGAATCCTCTACCAAATAATCCTGTTATTCGAGTCTTCAGATTTGATTTGGGTAATCTGTAAAGTTCTTTACCATTATGATAAAAACTAAAAGCGATATCTGTATGTGCCAATGCCAAGCGTATAAACTCGTCGTTGATATGTTTAAGTTCTACACTATCTGATTTTAAGAATTTTCTCCTCGCAGGAACATTAAAAAATAAATTTTTTACAGATATTTTGGTTCCTACTTCGCTCTGAATAACGGTTTGACTTTTGAATTTTGATCCTATCAAAACAATTCTCGTACCGACTTCATTATCTTCTTGCCTTGTCACCAACTCCACATGGGCTATAGCCGCAATCGAAGCGAGTGCTTCACCTCTAAAACCTTTAGTCTTTATTTTAAATATATCATTGGCAGATTTAATTTTTGAAGTAGCGTGTCTTTCAAAACACATCCTTGCATCTGTATCGGACATCCCTATACCATTATCAGCTACTTGAATCAATACTTTACCCGAATCTTTTATAACTAATACTATCTCGCTTGATCCCGCATCAATTGAATTTTCCATCAACTCCTTTACTACTGATGCAGGTCGTTGAATTACCTCACCTGCAGCAATTTGATTTGCGATAGAATCCGGCAATAATTGTATAATATCACTCATTCACTATTTTATTAAAGATTCGATATTTACAAAATATTTTGTCAACAGATAATAAGTCATAGCAATAATAAGAATCAATATAACTACCAATCTTAAATTTGAACTTTTATCCCTTCCAATTTTGTGCTTAGACATACCAAACCCCGCACGATTATCTCGGAAGTTGCGTCTTATGTTTGATTTGATATTTGCATACTTCTCATCTTCTCTTTTGTGTACTTTTGCCAATTTATCCTCAATATATTCTTTTTCAGCATCATAAAAGCGTGGTATCGGATCAAATTTTCTATGCTCCGGCTTTTTGAAAATACTAAATTTGGAAATTAAACTCATATTTCACTATTTTATACCAAAATTAAACAAAATTTACCAATATATCAAGAACTAAAGCCTATAAATAAAAAAAGGGCTTCCAAAAAGGAAGCCCTCGTATCTTAACAATTAATCCAATGCTTACTTAATAATAACCATTTTCTTAGTTGCTGTATAATCTCCTGATTCAAGTTTGTAATACAATACTCCACTTACTCTAAGGTCTTTCTTAGACAATGTTA
>JALVEE010000298.1 GCA_027008645.1 Saprospiraceae bacterium | reverse complement strand
TATTTTTGTCGAGAACAAAGCATATAATTTTCAGCATAGCCGTAGCTATGGTGGAAATTATTAATGCAGTTATCGGCAAAAAGAACGATTACTTGGCGTGAAAGAGTATGCTTGACTTGACATTAGTGCTAACGGTAAATCATACTCCCGAAAATCATTATTTATTGATAAAACTCACATATGATTCTCATTCTTTCTTCTTATCCTTTTTTTCGATGACCTTGTCTCCGTCTTTGAGTTTTTTAGATACTGTTCTATAAGGACCGGTAACGACATTGTCTCCTTCTTTGACCCCATTTATTATTTCAATATATTCATCATCTTGAATACCGGTTTTGACCTTTATTTTGCTTACAGTATCGCTTTGTACTACAAAAACAACCTCATCCAAATCTCCTTTTGGTTCACTATCCTTACTCTCTTTTACCTCTCTTGTAGTTACTGCCTGAATCGGTACACTGATAACACCTGACTTACTTTTAGTAAATATATCCACAGTCGCAGACATACCCGGTCTAAAAGGAAATGTTTTGGTATTGTTGTCAATTAGATCCTTATATGAATTTTGGTCAATTCTCACCTTGACAATAAAATTGGTTACTTTATCCGAGTTCAAAGCATTGCTGGAAATATCTGAAGATGAATTTGCTACTTCAAATACCTCCCCATAAAACTTTTTGCCAACATAAGCGTCAACCTCGATTTCTACTTTATCCCCTTTCTTAACCTTTAATATATCATTTTCCGAAATTTCAACTCTTACTTCCATATTGTTAAGATTAGAAATCCGCATCAATTCCGTCCCTTTCATCTGAATAGTCCCCACTACCCTTTCGCCTTCTTCTACAGCCAACATCGTAATGATACCGTCAATGGGAGAAACAATGGTTGTCCTTTTTAGATTTGCTTTGGATTCTTTCAATGATGCTTGTGCACTTTTTACCATATATTCAGCTGCTTTAGCACTCTCTTTTGCAGATTGAATATTTGCTTCAGCTGACTTTAGATTTGCTTGCAATCCTTCATAATTGGACAATGCTTTCTCATAATCCGATTCAGAAATAACGGATTGTTCAAATAGTTTTTTGCTCCTGTCAAAGCTTTTTTTTGCATTTTTGAGCTGTGCTGCTATTTGTTCTTTTTGCGCGATACTCGCTATGATTCTCGCTCTCGAGTTTGAAAGTTGAGCTTTTGAATTATTCAGACTGGCATTTGCTCTTTCAACAATTGATTCATAAGTATCGGGATTGACAATTGCGAGAACTTGATTGGCTTTCACGCTATCTCCTTCTTTTATCATCAATTTCACTATTTCTCCCGACACATCCGAACTGATTTTGACTTCAATCTCAGGATATATCTTTCCACTACCCGCAACTACTTCTTTGATTGTCCGTTTTTCAACTTTTGAAATTGTGACAGGAATGCCTTTTCGGGAATTCTTGCTTTTAATGATAGCGCCTGCTACTAAAAGGATAAAAAGAATCCCTAATCCGATATAAATCCATTTTTTATTTTTTTTCATTGGTATAAAACTTTTTCAATATTATAAAAAACTTTGTATTTTCATACTGCTACTATTTAAAATCGAGATTTTCACCTGAATAAAAATCTAAAATTTTAGTTTTAAAAATATATTGATATTTTGACAATAGCAGGCTGTTTTCTGCCTTATCGTACATCAATTTTGCATTAATCAAATCATATGAACCCAGTGCCCCCAATTCATACTGTACTTTAGCATTATCAAAAGCGGCTTTTTGTGCTTCAAAAGCTTTTTTTGCCGCAAGATATTGAGATTTTGCTGCCTTGGATTCAGAATATGCCAATTGTATTTTCGATTTCAAATCCTGAGCAATTTGTTCTTTTGCGATTCTCTGATTTTCAATGTTAATGATTGCTTTTTGCAAATTAGCCTTAGCTGCATACTTATTATATATAGGAATGCTCACTTGAATAGCCATTCCAAAACCCAGATTATTCTTCAATTGATTAAAATACTCTTGTTTTTGTGTTATTGGTATTTGGTAAGGGATTCCAACAGGAACTTCGGTATTGTTAATCAGAAAAGTTTCTTCGCGAATGCCTTGATTATAACCGATAATTTCCAAAGCCTTATTAGCATAATTTGTTGACAGACCACCCCCAAAACTTAGCAGGGGATAAAAAGAAGACTTTGCTATTTTCCTCTGCGTCTCACTGCTTTTCAACCTAAGATCAGCTGCTGAATAAGCAGGATAATGCTGTAAAGCTGAGGTATAGATTTGAGCCAAAGACAATTCATCAATATCGGAATGCTCAGCTATATTTATTGCAGGTGTCTTTATTTCAATCCTTTCCGCATCACCGAGAAGCAATAAGTTTCTAAGTTCTAAATAAAACTTTTCTACATTATTTTTCCCTTCAACAATTTTCTGTTCATCAGCATACAACTGCGCCTCTATATTCAATACCGAAGATGGTGGTTTTAATCCGGCAGCAATTAATTTCTTTTCCTTTTTCAGTTGTTCTTTGGTGCTTTTATATTGTTCCTCGGCATTTTGTAGATTTTCTTGAGCATACAATATGGACAGATATGTATTTGTTACCAATAAAGCGATATTTCTTTTCATTTGAGCAATATCCTCTTTTGAAGCATTTTTATCAAAAACAGCTTTTTTAATACTATTTCTCAATTTTCCTCCATTATATAATACAATTCCCGTATTGAGATTGATTCCCTGCGAAACAAACGACTGCGACAAATATGAATTTGTTGTAGGGTCAATCCTTCTACCTATATTATAAGACAATGAAGAATTTGCATTCAATGAGGGAAGCAATTGTTGCTTAGTATATCTCAAATCAATATCAGAAGCCCTTTCTGATAATAGCCCTTTTTTAATGCTTAAACTATTTTCTTGCGCTATATCAATACATTCTTTCAGGGTTAAAACCTTTTGAGCACTAATATTTGAGATATACAATAGTGTAAAAACAGATGAAATAATATAAGGAATAAGTTTCATTTTCGCAATATTTTAATTTACAGTACAATAATATAACTAATTTCTGTTCCTGTAAATTTTATTATATAAAACGCTATATTTTTCCGATAGAAAGCCTCAATCAGTTGAAAAATGAAAAATAATAACATTAATTAACCCGCATTATTCACGAGTTTACGTAGTGAGAGTTCAAAATACCAAAAGTAAAGGGAAGCGCAAGAAATTTTTGCCGAGTAAATGGACACCCATTTTTGAGGCATAAAATTTTTGAGCATTTCCTTTAATTACCGGTAGTTTGAGCTCGTAATAGAAATACTTGTGAATAATACGGGTTAATAGTATCTGCAAGAAAACACTTCATTCTAATAAAATAATTCTATTCAATTTAAAAATTAAACCAAAAATAGAAAAATATATAGCTCTATCTGTTTACACATTAAAGTTTGGTATAATATTTGTCTTATAACACTTATAAATGAATAAATTTTTTAATAAATAGATTTCAAAAGTTATTAAAAGCTAATAATCAACAAATTAAAAAATAGATTAAAGAATTATTAAAATAAAAAATAATTTATAAATACATATGAAATATTTGTTTTACACTACAAAAAGAACGAAAATGAAAAAATTTGAACTAAATTTGATTAAAAATTTGTCATTGACCGTAATGGCGTTTTTTATTCTTTTGTCTTCTGCAAAAGGAAAGGCGGACAATTTGCTTTCCACCATTGCTTGTAATGATACTGTTGCAATTTCAATGGGGTATGATTGTACTACGACTGTTACTCCCGATCAGCTTTTGGAAGGAAATTATCCTGACTATGGAATTTTCACAGTCAATATAATCGATCAAAACGGGGTTTCCATTGGTGACTTTCTCACGTCAGATTATGTCAATCAAACTCTGACTGCCGAGGTCTATGATACGGTAACTACCAACAAATGCTGGAGCAATATCACAATACTGGACAAACTTGCACCTCCTATCGAATGCAATGAAATCTACACAACTTGTTATAAAGACCCTACACCCGGGTCATTGACTCCGCACAATTTCAGATTTGCTTTTGATCAGACAGCAAAAATACCTGATAATGACACTCTGAAGTATTCTATGGAGGTAGGTGAAATTCCCGGAGCTGTTATAACAGACTTAAATATCAAATTGAGTATTAAACACCCAAGAGATTTGGATCTTGAAGCATTCCTTGTTTCGCCTAATAATGACACATTAGCATTGTTCGGAAATCTTACTTGTGGCAATGCCAACATGGAAATCGAATTGGATGATAGTGCTGCAAATAGTGCAGCTGATCTGTCGGCAGCATGTTCTCCTGACAATCCGGCAATTGAAGGAAAATACAAGTCAATTGACAATCTTTCGGTTGCAAACAACTCTTCTCCTACAGGTACATGGGTTTTGAATGTAGTGGATAAAAATGCCGGCATGGCTGGTGCATTGACTCATGTTGATTTATTGTTTAAACAAAATCACGGATATATCAATTTTCCTATTCCTGCTACTGCTTCTACACCGGTACAAATACATGCAATTGACAATGCATATAGAGTTGTGAGCGGATTTGATCCTTGTGGCGAAGTGATACTTACATATACCGATACTCTTTTACAATATGATTGCACATCAAATTATTCCGGAATCATATTGAGAGAATGGCATGCAGAGGACGAATCAGGAAATATATCAAGCTGTACTCAAAAAATATATATTATAAGAACAGGAACTGCTTTTCTTGAATTTCCACACAATTATGACAATATAGATTATGACGCATTATCTTGTAATAAGCCAAATGTCTATACAGGTGAACCGGGCTCAGAGTTGTGCAATATGGTGACTGTATCCCATACTGACGATACGATAAGAATATGCTCAGGTTCTTACAAAGTTCTTAGACATTGGAAAGTTTCTGAGATGTGTACTAATGAAGTGATAGAGCACGATCAACTAATAGCTGTGATGGACACAGAAGGTCCTTATCTGGAAAAACTATCAGATTTCACAATGGAGGCGGATGCTCTACAATGCTCTGCTGATGTTGAAGTGACTTTTCCTAAAATTTTGAGTGATTGCTCTGATTTTGATCTGATGACTTTTGAAATCGGATATCAATATCTTGATGCTAACGGAAATCCTGAAACATCAAATCTCTTGACAGATGGTCTTAAAAAAGTCGGAGATAAATACGTACTATATGGAGCAAAAGCAGGTAAAGTAAGATTTACTTACACTGTAACCGATGATTGTGGCAATAGTTCGTCAAGATCAAATATAGTAACTATTTATGATAACTCTCCACCAACCGCTGTTTGTGACCAACACACTCAAGTTGTAATAGGTAAAGACGGAGTGGCAAAAGCAGCAGCCATTGTATTCGATGATGGCAGTAACGATAATTGCTCAGATGTGTCTTTCAAAGTAAGAAGAATGGTTGCCACCTGTGTTCCAAGTGAAAACATATTTACAGACAGTATTACTTTCTGCTGTGAGGATGTTAATACAACTCAGATGGTAGTTCTCCAAGTATCAGATGCTTCAGGGCTTACAAATACTTGTATGGTAGAGGTAAATATTATAGACAAAATACCACCTGCGATCAAATGCCCTAAAGATATATCAATAGAATGTACTGATGACTATCTCAATCTGGAGCTTACAGGAGATGCTAAGGCATTTGACAATTGCGAAATTGTTACTTTCTATCACGAGGATGAGGTTCACATCAATCAATGTAATGTAGGTTGGGTAAAAAGAACTTGGTATGCTACGGATAAAAATGATTTTCATGCACTGCCTTGCTCTCAAGTGATAACCATTAAAGATTCCGACAATTTCAAATTCAAAGGTTCGGATATAATTTGGCCAAGAAAAACGGTCACTTTCACCGATTGTGTTGAAAACTTTGATACTTCGATTACAGGTTCCGTTAGATTCAGAAATGAAGACTTCTGTAGTATGGTTGCAGCAAGATTCAAGGACGATACTTTCAAGGTTGTGGAAAATGCATGTCTGAAAATATTAAGGCATTGGGAAGTAATCGATTGGTGTAATTATGACAATGATCCTCAAGGAAGTACGTGGAAATACACACAAGTAATAATGCTCCAAAATGATGTAGCACCTAAATTTGATTCAATTTGCCAAAACAGAACATTCTGTACATACGGAAAATGCAAAGGGGAAGTTGATTATACAAAAACCGCTACCGACGATTGTACTACAGACCAAAACGACCTTTTCTATACTTATAAAATAGACATAGACAATGACGGAACATGGGATATTGGCCCCGTAAATTCCAATCATATCAAAAGAGTATTTGAAAACGGTACATACAGAGTTGCTTGGTCTGTGGAAGACGGTTGCGGTAATATAAGTACTTGCGAAGAAATATTTATAGTTAAAGATTGTAAGAAACCTACCCCACTATGTATAACCGAATTAACAACTGTAGTGATGAATTATGTTGGTATGGTTACAATCTGTGCTAAAGATTTCAATCTTGGAACTAATTGCTATAATTGTAATACAGGTTCATATGATAATTGTACTCCTAAAGAAGAATTGAAATATTCTTTCTCAGAGGATACAACCGATGAATGTATAACCTATACATGCGATAGTATTCCAAACGGAAAAAGAATACAGAAAAAACTTCAAATGTGGGTTACTGATAATGCAGGAAATCAGGATTTCTGTACAGTATTTATCAATCTTGAAGATAATGAAGGTAATGCTTGCCAAGATACAACTGTCGGATCTATTGTTTATGGTTTAGTACAAAATCCTCAAAATACTGCACTTCCTAAGGTTGAATTGAAATTACAATCAACAGAGCAAGAAAAAATAGCTATCACAAATAATGACGGTAGATATGAATTCAATAATGTATCGGAAGACGAAAATTACAGATTGGAATCTAATTATGGAAACAATTTCCTTTACGGCGTTACAACATTGGATATAGTTTTAATCCAAAAGCACTTGCTAGGAATTAAAAAACTCGCTAAACCATATCAATATATAGCTGCTGATGTCAATAATTCCAAAACCATAACAGCTAGTGATATTTTAGCCATAAGAAAGCTTATATTAGGATCTACTGAAGATTTTGGTAAGAATTCCAAATCTTGGGAATTTGTAAAAGAAGGAGACGATATTAGAAACAATACTCATATCCTTTCTACCAAATTTGATGAAATCATTATCGATAAAACAGCATTTGATAAAAATACCGATTTGATAGGTATAAAAATGGGTGATATCAACGGAAGTAGTGATAAAGCACTAAATAACAAAATAAGCCCAAGAAGTGCTGAAAGCATATCCCTTATTTCAACTGATGTTGATTTTAATAAAAACGAAATAATATATGCTGAATTCAATATTGATGATATAGATAGATTTACAGGAGCTCAGTTCACTCTTAATTTCGATACTGAAAATTTGAAATTTGAGGATATCGTTCTCAACAATGAAACAATCTCCGGAAATAATTTTGGACTTACATATGTCGATAAAGGCCACATAACTTTTAGCTGGGTAAAACCGGAGAATTATAACAATACATATCCGGAATTATTCAAAGTGAAATTTACGGCAAAAAACAGTGGAAAACTATCAAGCTATATCAAATTGAGCAGTGATATAACAGCTACTGAAGCGTAT